>NZ_JAPYKP010000260.1:0-3451 GCF_037179725.1 Mesorhizobium sp. Cs1321R2N1
AGCAAGCCGCACCGTCCAAACCGTCTGCGACGCGATCGGCCAAATTCTCAACCGCATCACACCGACAGAATGCTCACACTACTTCGAAAACTCCGGCTATGACCGAAACTAATCTCATCACGCTCTATTGCAGATAAAGATTATCCACGATAAAAGATATCCATGAATTGGAGATTGGCATCATGAAGCTGGGCGAGGGCGTTGAAGCGGCCATTCACTGCGCGGCCACGCTGGCCAGTGTCGAGGGCAACAGCACGATGCCGGGCGCGGCCCTGGCGGAGGCCTTCGGCCTGTCGCCAAGCTATCTCCTGAAGCATCTCAACATGTTGAGCGCGGCGCGGATCCTGGAATCGGTGCCGGGTCCGGCGGGCGGCTACCGGCTGGCGCGGGCTGCCGAGCGCATCACGCTGCTCGACATCGTGCTGGCCGTCGAAGGGCGCGAGCCGGCGTTTCGCTGCGGCGAGATCCGCCGCAACGGTCCGGTCAAGATCGACGCCTCGGCCTATGTCAAACCCTGCGGCATCAATGCCGCGATGCTGAAAGCCGAGCGCGCCTACCGGGCAGCGCTCGCAGAGGTGAAGCTGTCCGACATCGTGGCGGACTACGCGGCGGAAGGCGACCCCAGATCGTTTGCCGCGAGCTGCGCCTTTGTCGAGCGTCATCAGCGGCCGCAGAAATCCCGTTCAACCAACCAAGCCTAACCTCCCCAAAGATGCGAAAGGAAAGACGATGAAACAGAGACTGCAGTTTTTCGCCAAGGCGCCGGAAATCATGAAGGCGGTGTCGGCACTCAACAAGGCGGTCGACGAATGCGGACTGGAGGTGAGCCTGCTGCACCTGATCAAGCTCAGGGCCTCGCAGATCAATGGCTGTTCCTTCTGCGTCGAGATGCACAGCCGCGAAGCCAAGCGCGACGGTGAGACCGAACAACGGCTCTATCTGGTCGCTGCCTGGAAAGAATCGCCGCTCTTCTCCGAGCGCGAACGCGCCGCCTTCGCCTGGACCGAGGCGGTGACGCTGATCGCCAAAAATGGTGTGCCGGACGAACTTTATGTCAGCACGCTCGAGCATTTTTCGGAAGAGGAACTGGTCAAGCTGTCCGTGGCGGTCGGCATGATCAACACCTGGAACCGGCTTTGCATCCCGTTCCATGCCATCCATCCGATGCCGGCCGCCAAGGCGGCCTGACCGTCCTGATGTCTATTGGAGCGCCGCCGAGGAAGGCGGCGCTTCTACTGTTTTCAAAGGGAGAGTTTAATGCCTGTCGATTTGCCTTCGACCTTGCTGTTTCTCGGCCGCCTGCTGCTCGGCGGCGCCTTTGTCTTCGCCGGCCTGCGCAACATCCAGAACGCGGCATTCCTGACCGGCCTGATGGCCGCGCGTGGCGTGCCACAGGCCCGGCTGGCGCTGTGGGCCGGCATTGTCCTGCAGATCATCGCCGGGGTGCTGGTGATGGCCGGCCTCTGCACCGCGATTGCCTGCACGGTGCTGGTGATGTTCCTGGTCGTGGCGACGCCAATGTTCCATAATTTCTGGGATCATCAGGGTCCAGACCGCGCAGCGCGCATCAATGGTTTCGTGGGCAATGTCGCGCTGAGCGGAGGGTTTTTGACGTTGATCGCGCAGTCGTTTTAGTTTGTTCATGGAACAGTGGTCGCCTGGCGACCATTGCCAAATGCTCAGGCCGCGAACCGCAGGCCGCCATCGCAGGTCAGCACCTGGCCGGTCATGAAGCTGTTGGAGACGAGGAAGGCTATCGCCGAGGCGACGTCCTCGGCACGACCGATGCGGCCGACCGGCGTTTTCCCCGCATATTCGGCAAAGACCGCCTGCCGCTGCTCAACCGGTAGAAAGTCCCACCATGGCGTGTCGATGACGCCGGGCGCAACGACGTTGACGCGCATCGGCTTCAGTTCCACCGCCAGGATCGGCGCGACGGTCAGCAGCATGCCGTTGATGGCGCCGATGCCGGCGACGCCTGGCATCGCGACTTGAGCCGACACCGCCGAAATGAATGTGACCGATCCGCTCTTGCTTAGCGTCGGCAAGGCGGCCTGCAGGCAAGACAGTTGCGGCCGCACCTTTTCGTCGACGCCCCCGCCGATGTCGGCAAGGTCGAGGGTTTCGAACGGACCAAGCCCCTTGCCGCCGCTGGCTGCCAGAACGAGATGGTCGAACGAACCGAGGCGCTCGAAGAACTGGCGTACCTCCTCCGGCTTCGAAGCGTCGAAGGCGGCCTTGTCGGCAGCGCCGCCAAGGCTCTTCCAGGCGCTGACGAGCTTGTCCTGGTTGCGGCCGGTGATGGTCACCTTCATGCCCGGGCCGAGCAGTTTGCGCGCTGTCGCCAGGCCGATGCCGGACGAGCCGCCGATGATGACCGTGTGTTCGGTTCTGTTGGTCATGACTGTTCTTCCTTCGATTTTGGCGACGCCGGCCCGACGAGTTGGAGGCTCAGGCTGCGCAATTGCTGTCTTGCCCTGGCGTCGTAGGCCTGGGCGTCGGCGCGGGATTCGCGCAGGCCGTCGAAATAGAGGCCGCTGCGGTTTTCGAGCGCGGATGAGGTGGCGAGGTTCAAGATAGCTTCGGCGCCGGTTTCGACGGAGCTCCACGGCGTCACGCCCGCCTGTCGGACCATGGTGGTGTTCATGTAGCTCGCCGGATGCAGCGCGTTGACGGTGACGCCGCTGCCGTCCAACTGCTCGGCCAGATCGACGGTGAACAGGATCTGCGCCAGCTTGCTCTGGCAATAGGCGCGCACGCCGCTATAGCCGCGGGTCAGCATGACATCGTCGAAATCGATCGCCTGCTGGCCGGCGGACGCGACATTGACGATGCGCGCCGGGGCGCTCGCCTTCAGCAGCGGCAGAAGCTCCGAGGTCAGCAGGAAGCCGGCGAGATAATTGACGGCGAAGCGCAGTTCGTGGCCATCGGCGCTTGTCTGTCGCTTGTCGCCGGCAGTGCCGACGCCGGCATTGTTGATGAGGATGTCGAGGCGGGTTGTGCTGCCGCGTACGGCCTCGGCGAGGCGTCTTACTTCCGCCAGCGAAGCGAGATCGGCCGCGAGAAACTCGGCCTTGCCGCCGGCAGCTTCGATGTCGGCGATAGCGGCCTTGCCGCGTGTGGCATCGCGGCCATGCACCAGCACCCGTGCGCCGGCGGCACCCAACCTTTGCGCCACGACCCGACCGACGCCGTCGGTCGAGCCGGTGATGAGGATGGTCTTGTCTTTCAATTCCATGTTCAGAGCCTCCTGTTGTTGCCCTGAACGCAAGATGGGGCGCTTCGCCCATGTCAAACAGTTCAAACTTTATCCTGGTATCAATACTGCTATAATGCCGGCATGAACGCTCCCGCTGCCTCCACCCGATCAGCCGACGAGAGCCGCCGGCGCGAACTCGGCGCCTTCCTGCGTTCGCGCCGGGAAAGGCTGGCGCCGTCGGCCACCGGCATC
>NZ_JAPYKP010000261.1:0-3418 GCF_037179725.1 Mesorhizobium sp. Cs1321R2N1
TGAGACCGGCGACTGCATGATCGCGCGCGCCAACCACCGTGTCACCTATCCGGCACGCATCCAGCTGGTGGCGGCGATGAACCCGTGCCGCTGCGGCATGGCCGGGGAACCTGGCTATCGCTGCCTGCGCGGCGAGCGCTGCCGCACCGACTACCAGGCGCGCATCTCAGGCCCGCTGCTCGACCGCATCGATCTTCGCATTGAAGTGCCGGCGGTTTCGGCCAGCGACCTGATCCGGCCCGACCGGGCGGAAAAGAGCGCCGATGTGGCGCTGCGCGTCGGCCGCGCGCGCACCCTCCAGCGCGAGCGCTTCGAACGGCTCGGCGTCAGCAGCGCCACCACCAACGCGCATTGCTCTCCCGCAGTCATCGAAGCGATCGCCATGCCGGACGCCGCCGGCCTGTCGCTGCTCAAGGACGCCAGCGAAAAACTCGCCTTTTCCGCACGGGCCTACCATCGCGTGCTGAAAGTGGCACGCACGCTCGCCGATCTAGACGCCAGCGAGGCTGTCGGCCGCATCCACCTGGCCGAGGCGATTTCCTACCGGATGAGTGCGGAGCGTGTGGCGCAGGCGGCGTAGAGTTCGCCCGAAGTCCGGCATCCGGCCTCGGCACGTGGACCTGCCGACCTCGCCGGCGGAGAGATGGTCAAGCGGGAGTTTGAAGTGACGGCGACCGGCGGCCTGCTCATTGATCCAATTCAGGACAAAGCGGCAAAAGTGACCCTTCAGGTCATGGCCGCAGCCCTCGCTGAAACCAGCTCGATGAGACACCGCAGGCTCAGGCGCTCTCCCGCGCCTTCAGCGCCAGCCGCCGCTTATGCAGTACCGGCTCGGTGTAACCGTTTGGCTGGCTCGTTCCCTTGAACACTAGGTCGCAGGCGGCCTGGAAGGCGATAGAATTGTCGAAATCCGGCGCCATCGGCCGGTAGAGCGGATCGCCGACATTCTGCAGATCGACGATGGCGGCCATGCGCTGCAGCGAATCCCTGACCTGGATTTCCGAGCAGACCTTGTGGCGCAGCCAGTTGGCGATGTGCTGCGAGGAGATGCGCAGCGTGGCACGGTCTTCCATCAGGCCGACATCGTTGATGTCGGGAACCTTGGAGCAGCCGACGCCCTGGTCGATCCAGCGCACGACATAGCCCAGAATGCCTTGCGCGTTGTTGTCGAGCTCGCGCTGGACCTCGTCGGGCGTCCAGTTCGGCCGAACGGCCACCGGCACCGACAATATGTCGTCGAGCTTGGCCTTCGGACGACTCTTCAGAGCCGCCTGGACGGCATGCACATCGACCTTGTGATAGTGCGTGGCGTGCAGCGTCGCCGCCGTCGGCGACGGCACCCAGGCGGTGTTGGCGCCGGCCTTGGGATGGGCGATCTTCTCGACCAGCATGGCCGCCATCAAATCGGGCATCGCCCACATGCCCTTGCCGATCTGGGCATGGCCGGCGAGCCCGCATTCGAGACCGGTGTCGACATTCCAGGCCTCGTAGGCGGAAATCCAGGCGGCCTGCTTCATGTCGCCCTTGCGGATCATCGGACCGGCTTCCATCGAGGTGTGGATCTCGTCGCCGGTGCGGTCGAGGAAGCCGGTGTTGATGAAGACAACGCGCTCCTTCGCGGCGCGGATCGCCTCCTTGAGGTTGATCGTGGTGCGCCGCTCCTCGTCCATGATGCCCATCTTGATGGTGTTTGGGGCCATGCCGAGCAGGGCTTCGACACGGTCGAAGATTTCGACGGCGAAGGCGACTTCCTCCGGCCCGTGCATCTTCGGCTTCACCACATACATCGAGCCGGCGCGGGAGTTCATCCGCCGCCCCTTCGGTCCGACGTCGTGCAGCGCGATCAGCGCCGTCATCGCCGCGTCCATGATGCCTTCCGGCACCTCGCTGCCGTCGCGGTCCAGCATCGCCGGATTGGTCATGAGGTGGCCGACATTGCGCACCAGCATCAATGAGCGGCCAGGCACGGTCAGCGTACCGCCGGCGGGCGCGGTGTAGACGCGGTCGGGGTTGAGCTTGCGGATAAAACTCTTGCCGCCCTTGCTGATCTCTTCGGCCAGGTCGCCCTTCATCAGGCCGAGCCAGTTGCGGTAGACGGCGACCTTGTCCTGCGCATCCACCGCCGCGACCGAATCCTCGCAGTCCTGGATGGTGGTCAGCGCCGATTCCAGGATGACGTCGGCGATGCCGGCCGGATCGGTGCGGCCGATCTGGTTGGCGCGGTCGATCAGGATCTCGACATGCAGTCCGTTTTTCACCAGGAGCACGGCTTGTGGATTGGCGGCGTCGCCGCGATAGCCGACGAATTGCCTGGGATCGGCCAGCGTCGTCGAGCCGGCGCCTTCGCCGACCTTCAGCGCGCCGTTGGCCACCGACAGCCCGTTCACCCCTGCCCATTTGCCCGTAGTCAGCGGCACCGACTGGTCGAGAAAATCCTTGGCCCAGGCGATGACCTTGGCCCCGCGCGCCGGGTTGAAGGTCTTGCCCTTCTCAGCGCCGTCCGTTTCGGGGATGGCGTCGGTGCCATAGAGCGCGTCATAGAGCGAGCCCCAGCGCGCATTGGCGGCGTTGAGCGCATAGCGCGCGTTCATCACCGGCACGACGAGCTGCGGTCCGGCGACGACGGCGATTTCCGGATCGACATTTTCAGTCGAGACGCTGAAGGCTGCCCCTTCCGGAACGAGATAGCCGATCTCCTTCAGGAACGCCTTGTAGGCGTCCATGTCGATTGGCGCGCCATTGTCGCGGTACCAGCGGTCGAGCTTTTCCTGCATGGCATCGCGTTTTGCCAGCAGCGCCCGGTTCCTGGGCGCGAGATCGTGGACGATGGCCGAGAAGCCGTTCCAGAAGCGCGCCGCTTCGATGCCGGTGCCGGGTAGCGCTTCGTCGACGACGAAGTCATGCAGCTCGCGGGCAATACGCAATCCGGCGATCTCGATGCGATCGGTCATCAGGCTACTCCAGATGAAAGCTTTGCGGGGCGTTTGGCATGTTTGGGGTTGCGGGGTCAATTCAGCTCAGGGAAGAATGCGCCCTCAAACCGCGATCCTTGGCCTGCCCGAGGCCACCGCCACGACATGCGCTTCGATGAACATACGTTGGGCCTCCACTGTCGAGACCCGGAACTCGGTCGCGACGTCGATCTCGGCGCTGTCGGTGCCGGCATCAAGGGCCCGCTGGGCGACAATGGCGCGCACGTCGGCCTCGGCGGCTGCTATCGCTGCCGCCTCGTCGAGGAAATCGCGCACCGTTTCACCCGAGGCCAGGCGAAACAAACCCTCCTTGGGCTGGCTGACGCGCGCCTCGGCCGAGACCCTGACCTGGCCGACGACGGCACCGAGCGCGTTGGCGACATCGGTATCCCGGGGCACCACGCACTCGTTGCCGACCAAGGGCGCCAGGCCGGCGTAATGCAGGG
>NZ_JAPYKP010000262.1:0-3399 GCF_037179725.1 Mesorhizobium sp. Cs1321R2N1
CTGCACTACCTCGACGAACCGGCGCGATTTTCCGGCTTCGTCGATTGTCGCCAGACCGTCACCGGCGCCACGCCGTATCGGCAGCGGCTCGAAGGCGGCGTCGACCAGTTGAAGCCGGTCATGCGCCGCGGCGGCGTCCGCGGCGGCGAGCGGCGCCAGCGCATGGAAGCGCCAATCGGGCTGGCTGGTGGCCAGAACGACGCCGCGCTCGTCGGTGACGAAAACGCGAAAGCCGCTCGCCCGCCAATTGGCTTCGACACCGCCGAGTTCGACCTTCAGAACCGCGACGCCAAGCGGCTTGCCAGCATCGTCGACACGGCCGGCGAGGTAGAGACCCGGCTTGCCGCTGATCGTGCCGAGGCCGTACTGGCTGGCCGCGCCGTTGGCCATCGCATCGGTGAAATAGTGACGAAAATTATAGTCGATGCCGACAAAGCTGTCCGGCTGGCCGGCATTGCTGGCTGATATCGCCATGCCCGCCGTGTCGATGACATAGATGGCCGAGGCCGATGCATCGCCGGCTATGGCCTTCAGCTTGGCGTCGAGAGCGGTTTCCTCGACTTTCCCGGCGCGGCGCAGCGCGTCGCGCACCGCATCGTCGCGCGCCAGCACCAGCGGCACGAGACGCTGCTTTTCGATTTCGCCGGTCAGGGTTCCGGCCGCCAGCGGCAAGGCGGCCAGTGCCCCGTCGCGCAAGTTGCCGGCGGCCTGATCCTCGGCGATGCGCCCGGCAACCGCGACTGCGCCGACCAGGACCGCGAGCGCGATCGCCGCAAGCAGCCAACGGCCGCCGCGCAGGCGCACTACCGCTTCGCGCAACAGGTCGCGGGCGTGAAACCCTGGGGCTTCGCTATCGATGCGCTGTCGCGGCGTCGGCCCTCTCCCTTCCCTGCACGGCTTTGGCCCCAGTCTAATGCGAAATTCCGCCAGGGCAAACAAGACCTGTGCGGAAATCCGCATAGATCTCCGTCGACAGCAGGGCAGGAACGGCTGAAACGCGGGGATTTCGGCCTATCCGCCATCTGGCACAGCGCTTGCAAAAGTCCTTGCAGCGGCGGGCGACCGGAGCGCCGCGATGGGAGAAGTCACGCAGGGCGGGTTCCGTCCATCCGGCCAGGGAGAGTTCGATGCATATCGCAGACCAATCCGCCGCGCCCGCCGCGCAGCGCAAGCCCCTCTATGCCCAGCTCTACGTGCAGGTGCTCGTAGCAATCACCGTCGGGATCCTGCTCGGCCATTACTATCCGTCGATCGGCGAGAGCATGAAGCCGCTCGGCGATGCCTTCATCAAGCTGGTCAAGATGATCATCGCCCCGGTCATCTTCCTGACGGTCGCAACCGGCATCGCCGGCATGAGCGACCTGCAGAAGGTCGGCCGCGTCGCCGGCAAGGCGATGCTCTACTTCCTCACCTTCTCCACGCTTGCGCTCATCATCGGCCTTGTCGTGGCCAATGTCGTGCAGCCGGGCGCCGGCTTCAACATCGACCCGGCGACGCTCGACGCATCGACCGTGAACACTTACGCCGCCAAGGCGCATGACCAGTCGGTCACCGGCTTCCTGATGAACATCATCCCCGGCACGATCGTCGGCGCCTTCGCCGACGGCGACATCCTGCAGGTGCTGTTCTTCTCGGTGCTGTTCGGCATCGCGCTGGCGCTGGTCGGCGACAAGGGCACACCGGTGCTCAATTTCCTGCAGGCGCTGATGGCGCCGATGTTCAAGCTGGTCGGCGTGCTGATGAAGGCAGCGCCGATCGGCGCGTTCGGCGCGATGGCCTTCACCATCGGCAAATACGGCATCGGCTCGGTCATCAACCTCGCCATGCTGGTCGGAACCTTCTACGCGACGTCGTTCCTGTTCGTCTTCGTCGTGCTCGGCGCGGTCTGCCGCTACAACGGCTTCTCGATCCTGTCGCTGATCCGCTACATCAAGGAAGAGCTCCTCCTGGTGCTGGGCACATCGTCGTCGGAAGCCGCACTGCCCTCGCTGATGGAGAAGATGGAAAAGGCCGGCGCCAAGCGCTCGGTGGTCGGGCTGGTCATCCCAACCGGCTATTCCTTCAATCTCGACGGCACCAACATCTACATGACGCTGGCGGCGCTGTTCATCGCCCAGGCGACGAACATCCATCTGTCGATATCAGACCAGATCCTGCTGCTGCTGGTCGCCATGCTCTCTTCGAAAGGTGCCGCCGGCATCACCGGGGCCGGCTTCATCACCTTGGCCGCCACGCTTTCGGTGGTTCCCTCGGTGCCGGTCGCCGGCATGGCGCTGATCCTTGGCGTCGACCGCTTCATGTCGGAATGCCGGGCGCTGACCAACTTCGTCGGCAATGCGGTGGCGACGCTGGTCGTCGCGCGCTGGGAGGGCGAACTCGACGAAGCCAAGCTGGCCAGGGCATTGGCTGGTACAGCCGACGACAGCCTGCCGGCGGACATCGTTCCCGCCGAGTAATCCGCCGTTCCCTGAAATGACCATGGCCGCATGCACTCAGCTTGCGGCCATCGGCTTATGTCCGTGATGTCAGACGGCTTTGCCCAGCGGCGCGTTGCCATCGCCGCTGAAGAAATGGCAGTGCGACGGATCGGCCTGCATCGCGATCAGGCCGCGCAGCTTGAGCTCAGCCATTGAAGTCCCTCCTCGTGTCCGGATATGTGCTTGGGCCGACAGGCATGGGAGTCGCCAACGTGCCCAAATCGTCGAACAGGACAAGGCTGGCGGCACCAACCAGCCCGGCGTGGCGGCCGAGCTGGGCCTGGACGACCGGCACGTCGCGATAAGCGCGCATGGCGCGCTGCTGGATGGTCGCCCTGATGACGGGCGCCATCAGGTCGAGGCCATTGGCGATGCCGCCGCCGACGACCAGCACGTCGGGCGAATAGAGATGCAAGAGATTGGTGAAACCGACGCCAAGCCAGCGGGCCTCCTCCTCGAGCAGGGCCACAGCGAGATCGTCCTGCAGCCTGGCTGCCTCGACCACATGGCGGCCGGTGACCTCGGCGTTGGCCGATAGGCGGCGCAGTGTCGAGCCGTCCAGGGGCGACGTCGCGGCATCGGCGCGGCGGCCGAGCGCGGTGCCGGAGGCAATGGCCTCGAAGCAGCCGACGACGCCGCAGACGCAGCGCTCGCCCTCGTTGGTGATGGTCATATGGCCGATCTCGGCGGCAAGGCCACGGCGGCCGTGCAGGATGCGTCCGTCGGCGACGACGCCGCCGCCGATCCCGGTCGAGACGGTGACGAAGACCAGCGAGCGCGCGCTATGGCCGGCGCCGAAACGCCATTCGCCAAGTGCGGCCGCATTGGCATCGTTCTCCAACCGTACCGGCAGGCCGAGCCGCCGCTCGAGGATGTCGGCCAGCGGCACGTCCTGCCAGCCGGCCAGCGTCGGCGGTCCGAC
>NZ_JAPYKP010000263.1:0-3301 GCF_037179725.1 Mesorhizobium sp. Cs1321R2N1
GCGCCGGGGCCGGTGTGCTGGCCGCTGGCGGCTCGGCGGGTGCCGGGTGCTGGCCACTTCTTCCGAAAACGTAATACGCGACTATCGCCAGAATAACGACGACCAGCGCAATCAGCCAAGGGCTGCCGCCACCGCCGCTCGGCCGAGGGGCATTGGTGGACGAATTGTACGGATCGTTTGGGTTTGGTGTGTTCGCCATAAACGTGTCCTCCGGGAAAATGAAAATGGTCAATCAACATCCATCAACGCGCAACCGTTGATTGGGTTTCACGCTAGCGGAGGAAAACGCCGGAAACGCGGCGTTTGCGGGCCTCCGCTGCCATCCGACTCAATTGACGGCGGTGACAGTATAGCCGGCTTTGCGGAAATCCTCGACCAGTCCCTTTGGACCGGGAAGATGCAGCGCGCCGACCGCCATGAAGGCGTTGCCCTTGGCCAGGATCGGCCCGGCATGATCGACCATCACCTTGTTGCGGCTGGTGATCATGGTCTCCTCGAAGGCGGCATAGCCCGCGGGATCGTCCTGCTCGTCGGGCATGGCGGCGCGGAACAGCGGCCAGAACATGCCGGTGTCGCCATGCTGGTAGAGCACGATCATGGTCTCGTTGATATCGTTGACCTTGTCGCCCAGCTTCAGCGTGTCGACCAGGCCCTTCATGTGAAAGGCTAACGGCAGCGAAGCCATGGCGCGCAGCTGGCTCTCGGCCGTTTCCAGTCCTTCCACCGGCTTGCCGGCCGCCTTGGCGCTCTCGGCCAGCTTGACGTCGAGCACAGGCGCTCCGCCGGCCTGACGGGCGAGTTCGCAGGCCGGAAGCGCCATCATGGCCGACAGCATCCACGGCTTCATCTTGGCGACCGTTGCCGGCGGGATGCCGCGCGCGTCGAGCGCGGCGTTCATGGCCGCCGCTTCGTCCGGCGACAGCAATGACGACAGCGTCGTGGAGTCGGTGAACATCATCAGGTCCGGCTCCTTCAGCATCGCCGCCATCATTTTCTGTTTGTCGAGCACATCGGTGGTCTCGATGATGAGGGTGCCGGCGGCGTCAAAGGCCTTCTGCGCATAGGCCGGCAGCGTGGTCACGCGCGGATCGGTCATGTGCATGGTGCCAAACAGGTAGGATGGCTGTTCGCCTGATTTTTCCAGCTTCCACAGCAGGCCCTTGCCATTGGGGGTGGCCGCCGCCTCGGCCTCGATCTTGTCGTAGGTGGCGGGGCTGCCCTTCTGCAAGGCCGACAGCATGTCGGCGCCGGTACAGGTCGGGATTTCCGCGTGCGCCCTGCCGGCGGCGAACAGCAGCACGGCAAGGAAGGACAGGAAAAACAGCAC
This sequence comes from Mesorhizobium sp. Cs1321R2N1, assembly GCF_037179725.1. Lineage (NCBI taxonomy): Bacteria > Pseudomonadati > Pseudomonadota > Alphaproteobacteria > Hyphomicrobiales > Phyllobacteriaceae > Mesorhizobium > Mesorhizobium sp. Cs1321R2N1. The sequence continues at coordinate 1,328 of NZ_JAPYKP010000263.1, forward strand.
GTTGAACGCGACAAGCAGTTTCAGCGAGACGGAAGCTGCACGGTCGGCGATGGCGATGACGCGTTTCATGATCCCATTCCTAGGACCGAAAAGCGGCAAAACCGTTAATCGGGACTGCAAAATTGAAGGGTTCAGGCCCTGGGGTGGGCCGATTCGTAGATTTCCAGCAGTCTTGCGGTGTCGACACCGGTGTAGATCTGCGTCGTCGACAGGCTGGCGTGGCCCAAGAGTTCCTGGATGGTGCGCAGATCGCCGCCACGGCCGAGCAAATGGGTGGCGAAGCAATGGCGCAAGGCATGTGGCGTCGCGGTGTCGGGCAGGTTGAGCGCCGAGCGCAGTTTCGCCATGTCGCGCTGGATGATGGCCGGGTTGAGCGGACCGCCGCGCGCGCCGCGAAACAGCAATTCCTTCGGATCGAGATGGTAGGGGCAGAGCCTGCGATATTCGGCGATTGCCCTGAGCGCCACCGGCAGCACCGGCACCAGCCGCGTCTTGCCGCCCTTGCCGGTGACGCGCAGCACGGTGTCGGCCTCCGATGCCAGATCGGCGCCGGCCAGCCCAAGCGCTTCCGAAATGCGCAGGCCCGAGCCGTAGAGCAGCGTCAGCACGGCGGCGTTGCGGGCAGCGATCCAGGGTTCTTCGGCCAGCTGACCCTCGACGGAGACCACGTGCCTGGCATCGCTCGCCGTCAGCGGCTTGGGCAGCGATTTGGGCTGGCGCGGCGCGCGCAAGGCAGCCGCACCGGCCGCATTGGCCAGGCCTCGTCGTTCGAGGAACCGCAGCAGCGAACGGATGCCGGCCAATCCGCGGCCAAGCGTGCGTGCGCCGGCACCGGCATTGCGGCGAGCGGCGAGGAAGCCGCGCAGATCGGCCGGGCGCAGATCGGCGATATCGGAAATGCCGGGCGGTCCGCCGATATGGCCGGTGAGGAAGTGCAGGAACTGGCGTGAATCGCGCTCATAGGCCTCGACGGTTTGCGGCGACAACCGGCGTTCGCGGGCCAGCATCTTCAGCCAGCTTTCACGCGCCGCCTGGAGATCGGGTTTTGCCGGTATGAGGAATTCCTGCATGGCGGCATTTTCGGGTGTTCGGGTTAGGAAGCGGTGAAGAGGCCGTCATTGAAATGACGGCGAGGCGGCGCTAGAGCAGGGGCAAAGGATTTTTCGCCCATGAGCAAACCCCAAAACCCCGTCCAAATGGCCGTGATCGGAGCCGCGCACGGCATCAAGGGCGAGCTCAGGGTGAAAACCTTCACCGGCGATCCAATGGCGCTGGCCGACTACGGGCCGCTCTACGCCAGGGACGGCCGTGCTTTCCAGATCACCGACATAAGGCCTGCCAACACCGTTGTCGTGGTGCGGTTCAAGGGCGTCAACGACCGCAACGCGGCCGAAGCGCTTGCCGGTACGGAGCTGTTCGTCGACCGCTCGATGTTGCCCGATGATGGCGAGGAGGACGAATTCTACCATGCCGACCTGATCGGGCTGGAAATCCGGGATGATACCGGTGCCGCCATCGGCAAGGTCGTCGCGGTGCACAATTTCGGCGGCGGCGACATTCTCGATGTGACGCTCGCCGGGCGCAAGGGTGTGCTGATCCCGTTCACGCAGGCCGCCGTGCCTGCCGTGTCGATCGCCGAGGGTTTTGTCCGCGTCGACCCGGTTGCGGCCGGACTGGTCGAGGACGAGGATGGCGAGGCGCCGCGCGAGGACGATTTCGACCCCAAGGGCAGGCCGCGCGGACCGCGCGACGCCGGGGGCAACCGGTGAGTTTTGCCGCGTCGGTGCTGACGCTTTATCCCGAGATGTTTCCCGGCGCGCTCGGCGTGTCGCTGGCCGGACGGGCGCTGGAGGCCGGCACATGGTCGCTTGATGCGATCCAGATCCGCGATTTCGCCATCGACAAGCATCGCACCGTCGACGACACGCCGGCCGGCGGTGGCGCCGGCATGGTGATGCGCGCCGATGTGCTGGC
>NZ_JAPYKP010000264.1:0-3239 GCF_037179725.1 Mesorhizobium sp. Cs1321R2N1
GATGGTCAGCGCCTTGTCCGGCGGCGTGCAGGGGTTCGCGATCACAAGGCTGAAAGTGCCGCCCTTCGTCGTCACGCTGGGCGGGCTGACGGTGTTCCGCGGGCTGACGCTGACCATCTCCAATGGCGGTCCGATCTCCGGCTTCGACGCCTCGATGCGCTGGTTCGGCACCGGCCTGATCGGCCCGGTGCCGGTGCCGGCGCTGATCTTCGCCACCGCCGCTATCCTGTGCCACATCGTGCTGCGCTACACCCGCTACGGCCGTGCCGTCTATGCCGTTGGCGGCAATGCCGAAGCGGCACGACTGTCGGGCCTGCGCGTCGACCGCATTCTGGTCTCTGTCTATGTCATCGTCGGCTTCTTCGCCGGGCTCGCCGCCTTCGTGCTGTCGGCGAGGCTGAATTCTTCGGAAGCGGTCGCCGGCATCGGCTACGAGCTGACGGTGATCTCCGCCGTCGTCATCGGCGGCACCTCGCTGTTCGGCGGCATCGGCTCGGTCGGCGGCACGGTGGTGGGTGCGGCGCTGATCGGCGTGCTGCAGAACGGGCTGCAGTTCAACAACGTCTCTTCCTACACGCAAAGCATCGTCATCGGGCTCATCCTGATCCTGGCGGTGGCGTTCGACCGGTGGCTGAAATCACGGGTGAGGCGGTGAGGGGAGTTTTTTCCTTCTCCCACAAGGAAGGGATCACCGGCTGCCGCGTTGCTTGCAAAACGTCCTCGCCTGAAACCCGCACACGGCGCTGTCGAGCCTCACGCCGCCTGCCTTGCCCACAAACCATGGCCGTAGCGGCGGAAGAAACGGGCTATGAGAAGCTGCTGCCTTGCCCTGGCAAGATCGGGCAGGCGCCGTTCCTGGCGCCAGCGCGGCATATTTCGCCAGCCGGCGATGAACCCGATCGCATCCTCCACGGCTTCGTGCGCCGATAGCGCCGGGCCGATCGCGGCCAGGAACAGAAGTTCCGATTGTTTCAATTCGTCGATGACAGCCTTGCGCCTGAAATGATCCAGGCGGGCCTGCGCGATGCCGTTGCGGCGGATCGCCTCGAAGGCTTCGAGCAAAGCGGGACTGTCGCCGGTGTAACCGCAGGCGTGGGCGAAATCGGCGGCATCCATTCTTGCTCCCGGATCTGGCGCGCGCAATTCCGCGCCGACTCACATTTGCAAGCTGAATATAAGCATATCTCAAGCTGACATAAAAGAAGGACTTTTGGAGGAGTTTTGGAAACTGCGACTCGACTCCTGCTTCAAAACACGGGAATATGTGAACAAATCACGAACAAACGGACGGAGGAACGATGGCGTTGCCGGGCAGGGAAGCAGTGATCGCGCAGGTCGCCTCGCTGTCGGTCGAGTGCGCCGATTGCGGCCGCAACAGGTGGTGGCGACCCGATCAGTTGAAGCGCTTCGGGGTGAATGGGAACACGCCGCTGGCCGCGCTGTCGGGTCGCATCGTCTGCTCGGCCTGCCGTGCCGACGGGCTGCCGGGTACCGCGGTCTCGATCCAGGCCGCGTTCATCGACGAGCGCCAGCGCGTGCGCTCGGAAGCGCGGATGCTGAGCGATCGCGAAGCGCCCCTGGCAGGCTCGAGGCGGGCTTGAGAGGCGCTGGCTGGCAAAGTCGTCAGGAAACGTCGTCTTCGTCGAGGAGGACAACGTCTCGCCCGCTATGAAAGACTCGCAAGATCGTCACGGTCTTGTCCTTGACGCTGAATGCTATCGTGGCCCGCCGGCGATAGCCCACAGTCCGCAGGCCCGGTCTAATGTCATCGTGGAGTGTGCCGCGCTCAGGAAAAATGTCAAATTCCGCACAATAGTCGATCAGGCGATCGATATAGATTCGCGCAATCCGCTCGCCTGCCTGGGGCACCAGATAGGACAGCAAATCCGCCAGATCGTTCTCCGCGGCCTTGCTGAAGACAACCCTGTACGTCATGCTTTGCGGGAGGGTTTGCCCACTAGCTCGTCAATGCGCCCGTGCAGCCGCGCACGCACTTCCTCGAGAGGCGCAACGAGTGAAGGATCCTTCTGGAGTGCGTCCATCGTCGGTGCAACCTCTTCTCGCAACCAGCGATCGACCGCAGCGTCACGCGCGGCGAGAGTTCTCAGGCCATCGCGGATAACTTCGCTTTCGGTTGCGTATTCTCCTGATGAAACCTTGTCCTTCACCATCCGCGCCATCTCGAGCGGCAAGGTGATAGTCAAGGGCTGGGTACTGCGCATGTTGTTTCCTGAAGCGGATTTTGGCGTGTGACTTAATCATACACTTTTTCGCGAACTGCCGCTAGGGGGCTGGCGGCTTGGCACATGGCGAGCCTCAATACCCCAGCAGTTCCTTCAGCGGGATGACGCGCCAGACTTGCTTGATGGCGTAGCGGTTGAAGGTCAGCGTCTTGGGCGGATTGTATTGTTCAACCACCAGCTCGCCCGCCGTGCGCCGGACCAGTTTCTTGATGAAGGCCTTGCCGTTCTTCTCGTTCTCTTCCGGAAAGGTCTCGATCACCACATGGTCGCCCGGCACCGCGTCGCGGCCGCCGCAATAGATCATGTCGCCGGGCTCGTAGCGCGGCACCATGGAATCCGAGAGCACATGCAGCGCGAACACTTTCGGCAGGTTGCGGACCCCTGGCGGACGCTGGACGTATCCCGCAGGCTCGCCGTTGAAGGTGAAGTCGCCGTCATCGCCGCCGACGGCGGCGCCGAGCACCGGAATATCCATGGCTCCGGCCGGCAGGGGGCCGGCATCGGTGACGATCTCGGCGTCCGCCACCGGGCCGGCATCGTCGAGGAAAACGACCTCGCCCTTGCCGAGCGCCACGGGGTCGACGCGCAGGAAGGCGGCGGTCTTCAACAGGTTCTCGGTCTTGGGCAGGTTGCGCCCGGTTTCCCAGTTGCCGACGGCGGCGACATCGGTGTCGTTGTGCTCGGCGATGTGGCGCATGACCAGGCCGCGCTGCTTGCGTGCCTGGCGGATCGCGGCCCCGACCCTGATCGAAAGTTGCGTTTTCACCATGGCCTCATGTGACCAACAAGCCCTGCTTTCGTCCATGAAAGAATGGCTTGCATCAATGTTTGAGTTATGCTTATATCACCTCATGCAAAAGCTCAACCCCCTCAGAGTCGACAGCGCCTCCAGCCCGGCCTTGCCGGGCTGCCCTTTCTCTTCCGCCCCGGCCGCCTCCTCCCCGGCCGGGGCGCAGCGCGAAGCCGACCGCCCTGGTGCATCTGCCCCGCGCCCGG
>NZ_JAPYKP010000265.1:0-3237 GCF_037179725.1 Mesorhizobium sp. Cs1321R2N1
GCGCCGTGCTGGCCGTCAGTCTCGAGCCTGCCGGAGGCTCGCCGACCGGCCAGCCGACCGGGCCCGTCGTCGCCGCGGGCGACTTGAAGGGCATCTGATCGACCCGTTCGGACAGGGTTCTGCTCCCGAAAACGTGATGGAGCCGAAAATGTAACAAGGAGCTTGCCGCGGACGAAACAGCAGGCAAGAGCCCTCCGTCGATCGCGTCGTCTCGCTCCCGTGATCCGCAGTCGATACGCGTGCTCCGCGCCGCCGACGGTCAACCGTGTACGGCGCGGAGTCTCGTTTTGGGGGCAACCGTCACCGGCTTTTGACTTTCGGGCGGCGGCATAGTTTGGCAAAACAGACGACAGGAGGAACTGGTCATGAACCGTCGCGACTTTCTTTTGAGTGGTGCCGCCGTTATCGGCGTCCTAGGGGCCGCGGCAACGATGCTGCGCATGGGCAGCCCGCAGGCCGCACAAGCCGCCGAAAAATTCGAGGTCACCAAGACCGACGACGAGTGGAAGGCCATCCTGTCGCCGGCCGCCTTCAACGTGCTGCGCAAGGAAGGCACGGAGTATCCCGGCACCAGCCCGCTGCTCAACGAACACCGCAAGGGCATCTTCGCCTGCGCCGGCTGCGACCTGCCGGTCTATCCCTCTGAGACGAAATTCGATTCCGGCACCGGCTGGCCGAGCTTCTGGCAGGAGATCGCCAATGGCATCGGCAAGACCGAGGACCGGTCGCTGGGCATGACCCGCACCGAAGTGCATTGCCGCCGCTGCGGCGGTCATCTCGGCCATGTCTTCGACGACGGTCCGGCGCCGACCGGCCTGCGCCACTGCATCAACGGCGTGGCGCTGACGTTCAAGCCGACGACCGCCTGACGATATCAAGGCAATAAAAAACTCCGGGCTTTGCGGCCCGGAGTTTTTTGCGTGGTCAGAGCTTTTCGGGCGTGGACTGGAGGAGCTTCCCGAAACCGCTGCCCACTTTTTCTTTGCTTCAGTGCCCGCCGCCACCACCGGGCGCGCCCGGCTTCCTGATCAGCATGGTGAAGAAGCCCAGCGTCCCGAACAGTACGGTCAGCAGATAGAACACATCCATGAAAGACAGCAGCGCCGCCTGCTGGTGGACCATGCCCGACAGCTTGGAGATCGCCGCGCTTGTGGCATCCAGGCCGGTGGTCTGCTCGAAATTGAGCGTCATGTTCTGCAGCTTGGTCTGCGCGGCGGCGCTGCCCCACTGCACGTGCTCGGAGAGCCGGGCATAGTGGAAGGCATTGCGATCGATCAGCACGGTGTTGATGATGGCAAGACCGACGGCGCCGCCAAGGTTGCGGGTGAGGTTGAACAGTCCGGACGCGTTCTTCAACCGGTCCGGCGGCAAGGTGCCGAGCGCGATATTGTTGATCGGCACCATGCACAGCATCATCGAGCAGCCGCGCAGGATCTGCGGGATGAGCAGCTCGTAAAAGTCCCAGTCGGCGGTCAGATGCGTCATCCACCAGGTGCCGGTGGCGAAGCCGAACAGGCCGATCATCATCATCAGCCGCAGATCCATCTTGCTCGACAGGATGCCGGAGATGGGCGCGGTGACGAACATGGCCAGACCGCTGACGAACAGCGCTTCGCCGATCATCATCGAATCGTAGCCGCGGATGCGTCCGAGGAAGACCGGATAGAGATAGGTCAGGCCATAGAGGCCGATGCCGATGACGAAGGAAAACAGCGAGCCGAAGGCGAAATTGATGTTGCTGAACGCCTTGAGGTCGACGATCGGTTCCTCGGCCGTGAAGACACGCCAGAAAAAGATCACCGCGCCGACGGTCATGACGATGGCGCAGATGAACACGGCCTGGTCCTGCAGCCAGTCGTTGTTCGGACCCTCCTCGAGCACATATTCCATGCAGCCGAGGAAGGCGGCCATGCCGGCGAGGCCCCACCAGTCGAACTTCGAGAACAGCTTGAGATTGGGCTTGTCGAAATCGATCAGCGACCAGGCCGCGGTCGCGACCAGAATGCCCGGTACGACATTGACCAGGAACAGCCAGTGCCATGAAAAGGCGTGGCTGATATAGCCGCCGACGGTCGGGCCGATGGTCGGCGCCAGTGTCGCCACCAGGCCGATCATCGGCGAGACGATGGCGCGGCGCGAGGGCGGGAAGATGGTGAAGGCGGCCGCGAAGACACTCGGGATCATGCCGCCGCCGATGAAACCCTGCACGGCGCGGTAGACGATCATCTGGTCGATGTTGGTGGCGGTCGCGGCCAACGCGCTGGCCGCGGTGAAGCCGGCGGCCGCGACGGTGAACAGCACGCGCGTCGACAGCATCCGGCTAAGAAAGCCCGACAGCGGGATCATGACCACCTCGGCGATCAGATAGGCTGTCTGCACCCACGGGATCTCGTCGGAGCTGGCGCTGAGGCCGGCCTGGATCTCGGCCAGCGAGGCCGAGACGATCTGGATGTCCAGGATCGCCATGAACATGCCGAACACCATCGCCAGGAAGGCGATGACGCGTCGGGTCGAGATGGTGTCGGGCGCGGCCGGTATCGCCGGCGGCGATCCTGCGGTGAGGGTTGCGGTTGCCATCCTAAGCCTCCTTGAGGCAGGCCGGGCGGCTCGGTGCTTCAATCAGCCACCAAGCCGCCCTCCGAAAAGCGATTAGTTACTGGTCGCGGCAGGCGCGGTGCGGCTGTCGACGGCGACGACGACGCTCAAACCGGCGCGCAGCTTGCCGGTTTTCAGCGCGTCGGCCGGCACCTCGATGCGGACCGGCACACGCTGCACCACCTTGGTGAAGTTGCCGGTGGCGTTTTCCGGCGGCAGCAGTGAGAACACCGCGCCTGACGCCGGCGCCAGCGAGGAGACGGTTCCCTGGATGGGGTGGCCGTCGATGGCGTCGACCGAGATGTTGACCTTTTCGCCAGGCACGAGCCGCGCAAGCTGCGTCTCCTTGAAATTGGCGACGATATAGAGCTTGTCCATCGGCACGACCACGGCGAGCTTCTGGCCGGGGCTGACCAGATCGCCCTGTTCGACGGAGCGGTTGCCGACGACGCCGTCATAAGGCGCCTTGAGCACGGTGAAGGAGAGATCGCGCGCGGCCTTGTCGCGGCCGAGCTGCAGCGATGCCAGTGTGCTGGCGGATTCTGCACGCTGCGCCTCGAGCACGCCGATATTGGCCTGCGCGGCGGCGATCTGCGCATCGGCGCCGACGAGCGCGGCCTTGGTCTGGTCGAGCGCGGTCTG
>NZ_JAPYKP010000266.1:0-3152 GCF_037179725.1 Mesorhizobium sp. Cs1321R2N1
GGTAGTGTGCTGAGAGTTCTGCAAATTCGCTGAGAGAGGGCGGTCATGGCAGGCTGGTGATGTTCAACGTCACCTGATTCCCGCGAAGGAACGCCACCATGACCAAGATTGAGAGTAAGACCGCCAGCGCTGCCGTCAAAGACATTCTGCTTTCGAACCCTGAGGGTCTGCACGAAGTGATCCGTGCGGTGATGCAGGAGGTGCTCGAGGCGGAGATGGAGGAGGCGCTGGGTGCTTCGAAGGACGAGGGCACACCGGAGCGTCTCGGCTATCGCTCGGGTTATTACGGCCGCACCCTTGTGACGCGTGTCGGCAAGCTTGAACTGCGGGTTCCGCAAGACCGAGCCGGCCGCTTCCCCACTGAGCTGTTCGAGCGCTACCAGCGTTCCGAGCGGGCCTTGGTGGCGACACTTGCGGAAATGTATGTGCAGGGCGTTTCGACCAGGAAGGTCAAGGCGATCACCGAGGAACTGTGCGGGCATGCCTTCTCGGCCTCGTCGATCTCGGCCATCAACAAGCGGCTGGACGAGAGCCTGAAGGCGTTTGCCGAACGCCCGCTTCAGGAGCCCTTTGCCTACCTCATTCTCGATGCCCGCTACGAGAAGGTGCGCGAAGCCGGCATCGTCATGAGCCAGGCGGTGCTGATCGCGGTTGGCATCGACTGGGACGGCCGGCGTCAGATCCTGGCCGTCGAGATGGCCAATCGCGAAAGCCGCTCGGCCTGGAGGGACTTCCTCGTCGGCTTGAAGGCGCGCGGCCTCAGGGGCGTCGAGTTGGTCGTGTCCGACGATCATGCCGGCCTGGTCGCGGCGATCGGCGAAGTCATCCCGGAAGCGGCATGGCAGCGCTGCTACGTCCACTTCCTCAGGAACGCGCTCGATCATCTGCCGAGGAAGCACGGCGACGACTGCCTGCAGGAACTGCGCTGGCTCTACGACCGGCGCGATCTCGCCGAGGCCAAGGCCGATCTCGCCGCGTGGCTTGCCAAATGGTCGGGCCGCTACCCACGACTGACGACGTGGGCGGAGGAAACCATCGAGAGCACGATGACCTTCTTTCGCCTGCCGCGCCAGCATCACAAGCATCTCAAGTCCACGGATGACATCGACAAGCCTGATTTCGGCTTTTCCAACTCCTGCTGCGTTTCTTTGTTTGGCTCAGGTGAGCCTGTTTCTTCGTCTCGGCCCACAGGATCTCCCGTGCGAGCGTGTCGAGACGCGGTCAAGGCTGGCCGGTGCGGTGGCGGCACGGCCGGCTGCGAGGTTTCCAGGCCACGCCTTGACGGCGTCGAGCACGGCGCCAGTCTGGAGCGGACCGAGGCGGCGATCGTGCCGCCACATTCCTTGTGCTATATTTGTCCGGCACGGACGACCACGTGGCAAAGAGTGGTGCACGAGGATGAGAGTGCCGCCACGCAGCCGTTATAGTCGTTCCTCCTTTGTGGCGTCCGTGCGCCGCTTCGGCCCGCGTGGCCGCCAATGCTGAACCATCAGCTCGTAGGCACGCTCGGCATTCTCGGCCGCGGCTTTCTCGCTGTTTCGCAACTCCTTCACGTTGTAGGCATAAGCCGAACCGCGGCGACCGACACCGCGCTCGCCCGGCGCGCCAGCCTTGAGAGCGAGCTGCCTCTGCTTTGCCGCCACCAGCGCCGGGCGAACCCAGAAGTAGTCCTGCTCCTTCGTCAGCAGATGCCAGATCAACACCGCGAGCTTGCGCGCGACCGCCACGGCTGCGACCTGATGGCCACGCTTGTTGCGGATGCGTAGGAAGAAGGCCCTGAGCGGCCCGGGCGCCTTCGCCGCCGCCCAGGCGGCCTCGACCAGCATGGCGCGGGCATGGGAGCGCCCGTGCTTGCTGATCCGGCCGTACTGCGCCAGGCCAAGACCGGATTGGCGCACACGCGGATTGAGGCCGAAGTAGCTCACCAGCTTTTGCGGTTCGCTGAAGCGCCTGATGTCTCCGATCGCCGCGATGATGCCGGTGGCAACGGTTACGTTGACGCCGGTGATCGTCTGGAGGCGACGGACCTGCACATCGTCAACCGCCTCCCGGGCAATATCACCGTCCAGGTCGGCCAGATCCTCGGCCAGGCGATCGATCTCGCGGATGTGGCGGGCGATAGCGGCCCGCTCGTCGTCGGGAAGCACCTGCCGCTCGAGCCAGGTGCGACCCCGACGGTTGAACAGATCGGCATGCGGGCACTTCGGCACGAGGTGCGCCTGCAGGATGCCATGCACCTCGTTCTTCACTCGCGTGCGATGCCGCACAACCTGGTTGCGCCGCGCGACGAGGCGGCGAAGCCGCTCAGTCCGCTCATCGGGAATCCAGACCTCCGGCAGAAAGCCGCTGGCGTGAAGTTGCGCTAGAACGCCGGCATCGATCTTGTCGGTCTTGATCCTGGCATGGGCGATCGCCTTCACCTGCATCGGGTTGGCGACAATCACCCGGCCGACATAGGGTGACAGAACCCGCACCACCGCCATGGCGTTGCCCGTAGCCTCGACGACAACCTCATCCGTCCGTCGCAAACTACGGCCGAACCCTTCCAATCCCGAGCGGGTCATGTCGACCCGTCCATGATGGCGCAGCCGGCCGTCTTCCCAAACCACCACCTCCGCAAAGGTGCGGTGGATGTCCATTCCAATCACACGTCTCATCGGCTCCTTCTCCTCAACAGTCGGGAGCCGGCGGGCGACGCGACACCTACGGATCCGCGCTCTCGGCGCAACCGGGCAGGTCGCAGGGGCGGCCAGCTACTAACGCGAGCTCGCAGCTCATCGAATACATCGGCCTGCCCGCACTTGGCGTGCTCCCGGTGCCCCTGTCCCGGATGGTCGCACCATACGCCGAAGATCGCTCATCTCCAGCGGGGATCGGATGGCACCGTCATGATCATACCGGTTACCAACATGCTCGAACGGCTCAATGAGGAAATCCGCCGGCGCACCTATGTCGTGCGCATCTTCCCCAATGCCGAAAGCTGCCTGCGCCTGGTCAGGGCATTGGCCGTCGAGACCAACGAAAACTGGATGGAGGCCAACCGATACATCAATATGGATGACCTGCGCGAGCACAAGAAGCTCGCTCTACGCCAAGCCGCATGACCAGCACCATGGCCGCCCAATTTTGCAGAACTTGACGCACACAACCCC
>NZ_JAPYKP010000267.1:0-3135 GCF_037179725.1 Mesorhizobium sp. Cs1321R2N1
AACCCGCTCGCGAAGATCCATCGAATACCCTGCCATCCATGCTGGCCTCCTCCCAGCATGCATGTTGAATCAGAACGGCGATGATTTGGGAATCCCACGACTCTTATAAATTTCATCCCGCTCTAGGAAACTGAAAAAAACGGCGCCCGAAGACGCCGCTTTTTTCGTCGAAGATCTGTCGCTACTCCGCCGCCACCTTGGCCATCGGGTTGTTCGGATGCGTCGTCCAGTTGGCATAGACCGGCGACACCGGTCTGCCGGTGCGCTGGTCCAACGCACCGGCCGCCAGCGGCTCCATGGTGATGCAATTGTCGACCGGGCAGACATTGACGCACAGATTGCAGCCGACGCACTCGGCCTCGATCACCTCGAAATGCCTGACGCCGTTGACCATGCTGGTGATCGCCTGGTGCGAGGTGTCCTCGCAGGCGATGTGGCAGCGGCCGCATTTGATGCAGGCATCCTGGTCGATACGCGCCTTGGCGACATAGTTGAGGTTGAGGTACTGCCAGTCGGTGACGTTGGGCGTGGCACGGCCGATGATGTCGTCGAGCGAGCGGTGGCCCTTCTCATCCATCCAGTTTTCGAGGCCGGCGATCATCTCCTGCACGATCTTGAAGCCATAGGTCATCGCCGCCGTACAGACCTGCACGTTGCCGGCGCCAAGCGCCATGAATTCGGCGGCGTCCCGCCACGTGGTGATGCCGCCGATGCCGGAGATCGGCAGGTCGCGGGTTTCGGGGTCGCGCGCGATCTCCGCCACCATGTTCATGGCGATCGGCTTCACAGCCGGGCCGCAATAGCCGCCATGCGAACCCTTGCCGTCGATGGTCGGCATCGGTGCGAAACTGTCGAGGTCGACGCCGGTGATCGAATTGATGGTGTTGATCAGCGACACCGCGTCGGTGCCGCCGGCATGCGCTGCCCGCGCCGGTTTGCGGATATCGGCGATGTTGGGCGTCAGCTTGGTGATGACGGGCATGCGCGTATATTGCTTGCACCAGCGCACCACCATTTCGATATATTCCGGCACCTGGCCGACGGCCGCCCCCATGCCGCGCTCCGACATGCCGTGCGGGCAGCCGAAATTGAGCTCGATGCCGTCGGCGCCGGTCTCCTCGACCAGCGGCAGGATGGATTTCCAGCTTTCCTCGACGCAAGGTACCATGATGGATGCGATCAGCGCGCGGTCGGGCCAGTCCATCTTGACTTGCTTCATCTCGCGCAGGTTGGTCTGCAAATCGCGGTCGGTGATCAGCTCGATGTTGTTGAGGCCGAGCAGGCGCCGGTCGGCGCCCCAGATCGCGCCATAGCGCGGGCCGTTGACGTTGACCACCGGCGGCCCCTCTTCGCCCAGCGTCTTCCAGACGACACCGCCCCAACCCGCCTTGAAGGCGCGGATGACGTTGTAGGCCTTGTCGGTCGGCGGCGCCGAGGCCAGCCAGAACGGATTGGGCGATTTGATGCCGACGAAATTGTTGCGGATGTCAGCCATGACAGGTCCCTTTCAACCGAGACGAAGGAGCATTTCCACGGGAGCAAGAATGCCGCCCTCAAGCGCGGCGGTGAGATTGGCGATCTTGGTGCGGGCATCCTCGCCCATGACGAGGCCGACGCCGGGCGGCGGCTTTTTGCCCTCGGCCTGTGCGGCGGCCATGCGGGCGCGCATCTTCGCGAAGAATTCTATGGCGAAAGCACCGCGTGGGCGCTCCGCGGTCACCGAGAAGCCCGCCGCGGTGGCCGCCGAACGATAGTTGTCTGGCGTGGCGACAAAGGACATGGTCTCGTCGGATGCCCATGGCAGCGGATAGGTCAGCGCGCCGTCCTTGAGCCGCATCACGTCGTAGACAGCGAAGACGCCGCCGGACTTGAGCACACGGGCGGCCTCGCTCATCAGTTTGCGCTTGTCGGGCAGGTTCATGCCGACATGCAGGATCATTGCCGCATCGAAGCTGGCCTTGTCGAACGGCATGTCCAGCGCGCTGCCCTGCACGAAGCGCGTCTTGCCGTCCATTCCCACCTGTTTCGACAGGCTGGCCGCGATGTCGACATAGCTTTGCGTGAGGTCGATGCCGGTGACGTCGGCGCCGGCATTGTTCGCGGCAAAACGGGCCGGACCGCCGATGCCTGAACCGATGTCGAGAAGCCGGACTCCAGGCTTCAGCCCCATCTGGTCGATGAGTTCCCTGGTGGCGGCCACGCCGCCAATGTGGAATTCGTCGACTGCGGCGAGATCATCGGCGCTCAGAAGGGCGATTTCCACGCCAGTATCGGCAAGCGCGGCAAGAATCCGCTGCTCCAGGCCTGAACTCTCGTAGTGACGGGCAATGCCCGGTTCCACCGTGGCCATGATCCTTATCCCTGGGTCAGGCTCCTGTGGATGCTCTCAGCCGCATCGCGCCCTTGCGCCACGGCCGAGACGGTCAGGTCGTCGCCACCAAAAATGCAGTCGCCGCCGGCCCAGACCTTGGCCAGCGAGGTGCGCCCTTCCTCGTCAACCTTGATGCGGCCGGCTTCGAGGTCGATTGACGCCCCGCTGCCGTTGAGTGCGACCGGCACAAAACTCTGACCGATGGCCTTGAACACCTGGTCGGCAACCAGCGTCAGCGTCTCGCCGGTGCCGGCAAGCTTATCCCCGATGAGCGCGGTGTATTCGAGTTCGATGGCACTGACCTTGCCACCTTCGGCGATCACCCGCTTCGGCTGCAGCCAATGGCGGATGGTGACGCCGTTGGCAGCGGCCAGGTCCTGCTCGAACTCGGAGGCGTTCATATGCTCCTGGCCGCGCCGGTAGCAGATCGTCACCTCCTCGGCGCCAAGCAGCTTCGACTGCACGGCGGCGTCGATCGCCGTCATGCCGCCGCCGATGACGACGACGCGGCGGCCGACCGGCAAGCCTGAGAGGTCGCTGGCCTGGCGCAGTTCGGCAATGAATTCGACAGCGTTGGTGACGCCGGCGGCATCCTCGCCGTCGGCGCGCAGCGCGTTGACGCCGCCAAGCCCCGTGCCGAGGAACACCGCATCGTAATTGCGGATCAGGTCGGAGAACTGGTAGTCGCGGCCGAGCGCCTTGCCGTTCTGGATGTCGATGCCGCCGATCGCGGTGACGTAGTCGACCTCGGCCTGGGCGAAGTT
>NZ_JAPYKP010000268.1:0-3007 GCF_037179725.1 Mesorhizobium sp. Cs1321R2N1
TCAGGGAGTGGGCATATGCCGTGGCTTATGCGAACTCCGACCATCGCGCCGCCGAGTTGCCCATATGGTTGCATCGGTACAATTGGCACCGTCCGCACGGAAGCCTAAAGTCCAAACCGCCAATCAGCCGCCTGGGCCTGACCAAGGACAACCTGTTGAGGCTCCACACCTAGGTGTTGATACATCTGCCCTGAGGCCCGTCCTCGATAAAGCCGAAAGTGCGATCGGTGATCAGGGCCTCGACCTTGCCAGGATGGGATCAGACGGGTTCGGCCGAAGCGGGAGGTGCCCGTCGATGGACGGTATTCAACATGGTCGATGCATTTGTCGTGTGCCGCATTGACAAGCCAATGCATGAAACCTAAGCACAGGCACCCAGGGCCGGGGGGCTTTGGCATGTCAAGGAGAGCTTTTTGAAAGGAATTATCCTTGCTGGAGGCAGTGGAACACGTCTTTATCCACTAACATTAGCGGTCTCTAAGCAAATTCTTCCCATTTACGACAAGCCGATGATCTATTATCCGCTGAGCGTGTTGATGCTCGCGGGAATACGAGAGATTCTGATCATTTCGACGCCTCGTGATCTGCCCGCTTTCCGTGGTTTACTCGGCGACGGATCTGATTTTGGGCTGGCACTGTCTTACGCCGAGCAGCCGCAACCCAATGGCCTCGCGGAAGCCTTCATCATCGGCCGCGATTTCATCGGCAAGGACAGCGTGTCGATGATCCTGGGCGACAACATCTATTTTGGCGACGGGCTGTCGCAGCTTTGCCGCGCCGCGGCATCGCGCCAGAGGGGCGCTTCGGTGTTCGCCTACCATGTCGAGGATCCCGAGCGCTATGGCGTGGTGTCTTTCGACAAGGCGACCGGAACCGCGCTGACGATCGAGGAAAAGCCACAAACACCGAAGTCCAACTGGGCCGTCACGGGGCTCTATTTCTACGACAATGATGTCGTCGACATCGCCCCGACCATCCGTCCTTCGCCGCGTGGCGAGATCGAGATCACGGCGGTCAACAACGTCTATCTCGAGCGCGGCCAGCTCCATGTTCATCGGCTGGGACGCGGCTATGCCTGGCTCGACACCGGCACCCATGACAGCCTGCACGAAGCCTCTTCCTTCGTACGCACGATCGAACATCGCCAGGGCATCAAGGTCGCCTGCCCGGAGGAAATCGCCTTCGAACAGGGTTGGCTGACGGCGGACATGGTGCTGGAGCGCGCGGCCCGCCTGGGCAAGAACGAATACGCCGCTTATCTGCGCCGGCGCGTCGTCGATCTTTCGGAGGGCTAGAGATGCTGGAGGTGAGATCCCTGGGCATCGATGGGGTGCTTGAAATCGTTCCGAAACGCCATGGCGACGCACGTGGGTTCTTCATGGAAACCTACAATGCCGAGCGCTTTTCGCAGGCCGGCATTGATTTGACTTTCGTGCAGGACAACCACTCCTATTCCGCTGCCCCGGGCGTCCTGCGCGGGCTTCATTACCAGCTTGCGCCGCGCGCCCAGGACAAGCTGCTGCGCGTTATCCGTGGCAGTATTCTCGACGTCGCGGTCGACATCCGCCGCGCCTCGAAAACCTTCGGAAAATGGGTCGCCCTCGAAGTGTCGGCCGAAAAAGGCAACCAGATCCTGGTGCCAAAGGGCTTCGCGCATGGCTTCGTCACACTCGTGCCCGACACCGAGGTGCTGTACAAGGTGACCGACACCTATTCGCCCGAGCATGACCGGTCGATCCGTTTCGACGATTCTGCCATCGGCATAGAATGGCCGTCGCTGGCCGGCGGGTTCCAGCTTTCCGACAAGGACCTCAAGGCGCCTATGTTGGCCGCGGCCGAGGTGTTCGCCTGATGGAGCGTGTGGTGCATAAGGACGACGGGATGAATTTTCTGGTGACGGGCGGTGCCGGCTTCATCGGTTCGGCGGTATGCCGGCATCTGTGCGCCAATCCGGCCTACCGGGTGACCAACCTCGACAAACTGACCTATGCGGGCAATCTGGCCTCGCTGCGGCCGATTGAGAATGTCCACAATTACCGCTTCGCCCAGGCCGATATCTGCGACGAGAGGGCGGTGCTCGACATACTGCGCCGCGACGATATCGACATCGTCATGAACCTCGCCGCCGAGAGCCATGTCGACCGCTCGATCGATGGACCGGGCGCCTTCATCGAGACCAACATCGTCGGCACCTACAAGATGCTCAATGCCGCGCTCGAATACTGGCGTGGCCTGTCCGGCGACAGGAAAGCCCGTTTCCGCTTCCATCACGTCTCCACCGACGAGGTGTTCGGCGATCTGCCCTTCGACGGCGGCATGTTCGTCGAGGAGACGCCCTACGCGCCGTCCTCGCCCTATTCCGCCTCGAAGGCGGCCTCGGACCATCTGGTGCGCGCCTGGCACGAGACCTACGGCCTGCCGGTCGTACTCTCCAACTGTTCGAACAATTACGGGCCCTATCATTTCCCCGAGAAGCTGATTCCGCTCGTCATCCTCAACGCGCTCGACGAAAGGCCGCTGCCGGTTTACGGCGCCGGCGCCAATGTGCGCGACTGGCTGTTCGTCGAGGATCACGCGCGTGCCCTGGAACTGGTCGCCACGAAAGGCCATCCGGGCGAGAGCTACAATGTCGGCGGCAATTCGGAACGCACCAACCTAGCCGTCGTCGAGACGATCTGCGACCTGCTCGACACCAGGCGTCCGCGCGCCGGCGGCAGGCGCTATCGCGAGTTGATCTCCTTCGTCACCGATCGCCCCGGCCATGACCGCCGTTACGCCATCGATGCTTCCAAGATAAGCCGCGAGCTCGGCTGGACGCCCAGGGAGAATTTCGACAGCGGCCTTGCCAGGACCGTGGACTGGTTCCTCGACAACAAATGGTGGTGGGGGCCGATCCGCGAACAGCGTTATGCCGGCGAAAGGCTGGGCGAAGCACGCAAGGTGGGCGCGTGAGGCTCCTCGTCACCGGACGCGACGGCCAGGTCGCGGCGAGCCTGCTCGAGACCGG
>NZ_JAPYKP010000269.1:0-2995 GCF_037179725.1 Mesorhizobium sp. Cs1321R2N1
GGCGGCGTTGCGGTTCTGGCTCATCTTGCGCTTGCCTTCGAGCCTCACGACCGGCATGCGCAGGCCGACAATGCCGCGAAGCTGCGACTGAATGAAGTCGGGCGGCGCGTCCGACACCGCCCAGGGCGCTGCGCGCGTGCCCTCATGCAGGTTCGTCAGCCGGGTGACGACGTCCAGCAGCCTGTCCGCATCGTCGAAGAACTCGACCGGCCCATAGGCGTGGACGGCGGCGTAGTTCCAGGTCGGCACGACCTTGCCGGTTTCCTGCTTGGTGGCGTACCAGGCCGGCGTCACATAGGCGTCCGGCCCCATGAAGATGGCGAGTCCGTCGCCAATCGAAGGAATACGCCACTGCGGGTTGGCCCTGGCCAGATGGCCATGGATGACGCCATGCTCGCCCTCGGTTTCGTCGAGAAAGAGGGGCAGGGGCGTGGCGAGCGGCCCGTCCGCCGTGGCGGTGACGAGATTGGCCAGCCGCGCGGCGCGGATCGTCGCCATGAGGCTGTCCTTGTCGTCGTCGCGGAAGGCGGGCGGGGTGTACATTTTGAACTCCTTGCGTTGGCCTGACAGATGCCACACAATCCGGCCCGTTGGAAATGTCCCAGTTTCGAAGAGTCCAGGTGGCCAGTTGATCCGGGACGAAGCCGCGGTGCTGGCCCGGTTGCTCTGAAATCAGCCGAGAAGGTTGCGCGCCGCGCGCATGAAGATCCTCGAGCCGATCGGGATCAGGTCGTCGGGAAAGTCATAATCGGGATTGTGCAGCGCCGGGTGACGTTCGCCGGCACCGAGGAAGAACATCGCCGATGAGGCGCTGTGGCCGAACAGGCCGAAATCCTCCGAGGCGCGCATCGGCAGGGCTTCCTCGCCATGCGCGACGCTCTCTTCGTCGAGGGCGCGCCGCAGATGCTCGACCGCGTCCGGCGCGTTGACGCTGGCGACGAAGATCTCGTGATAGTCTGAGCGTGCGGAGAGGCCGTGCCGGCCGGCGATCTGCTTGACCAGCGTCTCAGCGGCGGCACAGAGGTCCGCCATGCGCTCGTCGCGGCGGGTGCGCAGCGTCGCCCAGACCTCGGCGTAAGCAGGCGCGATGCCGAACACGGCTTCGCCCATGCGCGCGTGGGTGACGGTAACCATGGAGAAATCGTCATCGGCGAAGGTGGCGCGGCCGAGCGCGGGCAAAGCCGGCATCAGCTCTGAGATCGCCGGCATGGGCGAGGTTCCGGTCTCGGGCATGGAGGAATGGGCGGTCTTGCCCTCCAGCATGATGCGAATGCCGCGCGACGCGCAGTTGACCACGCCGGGCTTGAGCCTGACCTCGCCGAACGGCACGCCGGGCAGATTGTGCAGCGAGAAGGCGAAATCGGGCGCGATCTCGCCGAAGCGCGGATCGGCGACGACGCCGGCCGCGCCATTGCCGGTTTCCTCCGCCGGCTGGAACATCAGCACGACGCGGCCGCTGGCGGGCCGTTCGCGGCCGAACTGGCGGCCAAGCGAGGCCAGGATCGCGGTGTGTCCGTCATGGCCGCACATATGCGACTTGCCCGGCACTTGCGATGAATGCGGCACGCCGGACAGTTCTTCGATCGGCAGCGCATCGAGTTCGGACCGAAACAGGACGGTCGGTCCGTTTTTGCCGCTGTCGTAGATGGCCGCGACGCCGTGGCCGCCGAGGCCGGTCAGCACCTTGTCGGGCCCAGTGTCGGCGAGGAAGGCGACGACCTCTTTCGCCGTCTTCTCCTCCTCGTTCGAGATTTCCGGCTGCCGGTGCAGCTTGCGCCGCCACTCGGTCAGTTCGACGATGTCGCGATTGGTCAGGGTCATGGTTTTTCGCCTCCACTGCGGTCCTGTGCTAGCGATAAACGGCTGTGCCTGCCACGGTCCAACTCCCAGGCTTCGGCGGGCCAGGCCTCCCGACGGACTTACTTCACGCGGTTGGGGCAGAGCGCCTTGAACTGGTCGAGCGTATAGTCGTAGCCCGAAGCGCCCGAGCCATCCAGCACCACGTTCTCGTCGACGGCGGTGATCCGGTAATCGGTCGTCACATCGGTGCCCTTGTTGCGGCCCTGGAACAGCATCTTGGCGCCATAGAAGGTTGTGAACTCGCCGGTCTTGCAGTTGGCGGTGATTTCGAAGTGCAGCGGCGCCTTCATCTCCGCGTCGATGCACTCCTCGGTGAAATCGTGGCCATATTCACGGCAGTAGACGCGGGCATTCCGCCTGTTGTGTCTGGCCAGGATGCCGGCGTGCGTGGAGCCGATGCCCGACTTCTTGACGATGGTGAGCTCCATTCCGACCCTGGAACCGTAGTCGAGCGTCGCGGCGCCAGCCGGCGCGGCCAGCAGCATGGCGCAAGGCACAGCCAAGAGACGTCGCATGGAAACTCCTCCCCTGGGACAGAGGCCCCTGGGACAGAGGCCCCTGGGACAGAGGCCCCTGGGACAGAGGCCCCTGGGACAGAGGATTGACGCGCGGCATCCTCCGGTCAAGCCTTAATGTGGCCCTGCACTTGCGCTTCCCTGGACGGGCTTCAGGTCAGGTGGACCGCATTTTGCCGCACCTGGCCCAATCGCCTCGGCCCGGGAAACGGATGGTCATTATGAGACGATTGTTTATAACGGTCGCTGAAATCGCGATACCAAGGGGAGACGATGCGCTACATACGTCCGCTTTCAATCGAAGATGCCGTCGGCCAACTCGCCGGATCGGCCGGTCCGGCCGCCATTCTTGCCGGAGGCAGTGACCTGCTGGTGAGGATGAAGGGCGGCTTTGTCGAACCCGAACTGATCATCGACATCAAGTCGATCGCCGGCTTGCGCGACATCAGCGAAACCGCCGACGGCTTCAGCATCGGCGCCGCCGTGCCGTGCGCCGTGCTGGGCGAGAACGCCGCGCTGAAAAAGGCCTGGCCTGGCGTCGTCGAGGCGGCGAAGTTGATCGGCTCCAAGCAGGTGCAGGGACGCTGCACCATTGTTGGCAATCTATGCAACGCTTCGCC
>NZ_JAPYKP010000270.1:0-2939 GCF_037179725.1 Mesorhizobium sp. Cs1321R2N1
GCTGACGCCCGCCGATGCCGCCCTGGCCTCCGCCGCCAACACGGCGCGCCTGACGACACTGCTCGGGCTGCTGCTGATGGGGCTGCTTGCCTATGTGTTCACCCGGCGCCGTCGCACACGCCGGCTGCGGCAGGAGGCGCTGGCGCGCATGAACACCGAGCTCGAGAGCCGCGTCAGCACCCGGACCGCCGAATTGACGCGATCGAACACGGCCCTTGCCGGCGAAATCGCCGAGCGCGAAAACGCCGAGGCCAAGGTCCGCCGGCTGCGCGACGATCTCGCCCAGGCCAACCGGCTCTCCATCCTCGGCCAGATCGCCGCCGGCGTGGCGCATGAGATCAATCAGCCGGTCGCCGCGATCCGCACCTATGCGGAGAATGCCGGCCGCTTTCTCGAGGCCGGCAAGACCGAACCGGCGAGCGGCAATCTGACCTCGATCGTGTCGATGACCGAACGCATCGGCGCCATCACCGGCACGCTGCGCACCTTTGCCCGCCGGCCCGGCACTGCTGCATCGCCTTTGCCGGTGCGCGAGGCGATCGAGGGTGCGCTGTCGCTTCTGTCCGGCCGCATCCGCGATTCCGGCGTCACCATCGTCAGGCCGCGCGGTAACGCATCGCCATTGGTGATGGCAAGCCGCATCCGGCTGGAGCAGATCCTCGTCAACCTGTTGCAGAATGCGCTGGACGCCATGAAGGACCGGCCCGATCCCCGCATCGAGATCGACCTCGCCGAACGTGGCGACAGGGTGCTGATTTCGGTGCGCGACAATGGTCCCGGCCTCGGGCCGGAAGCCGCCGGCAATCTGTTCATGCCGTTCCAGACCACCAAGGAAAAGGGGCTTGGCCTCGGCCTGGTGATTTCGCAGGAGATCGCCCAGGAATTGGGCGGCACGCTGCGGCTCGACCCCGACACGGCCACCGGCGCATCCTTCACCATCGACTTGAGGCGGATCGAATGACGCAGGGATCAGGGCTGGTGGCGCTCGTCGACGACGATGCGGACCTGCTTCATGCCACCACGCAACTGCTCGAACTTGCCGGGTTCACGGTGATCGCGCTCGACGCCGCCGAGGCAGCCCTTGGTGTCGTCGACACGGATTTCGATGGTGTGGTCGTCAGCGATATCCGTATGCCCGGCATGAACGGTCTGCAGCTCTTCGACCGCGTCAAGGCTGTTGACCCCGACTTGCCGGTGATCCTGGTCACCGGGCATGGCGATGTCGATCTTGCCGTCGCCGCGCTCAAGGACGGCGTCTATGATTTCATTCCGAAACCCTATGCGGGGGAGCGCCTGGTCGAGGCCCTGAAGCGGGCATCGGAGAAGCGGCGGCTGGTGATGGAAAACCGGCGGCTGCGCGAAGCCGCGGCACTTGCCGCCGACGGCATGCCGTTGATCGGCGAGGCGCCCGCCATCCGCCGACTGCGTGAAACCTTGCGCCAGATCGCCGACATGGATGTCGACGTGCTGGTGGAAGGCGAGACGGGAACCGGCAAGGAAGTGGTGGCCGACCTCCTGCACCGGTGGGGCCGCCGCCGCGCAAAGCCCTTCGTCGCATTGAACTGCGGCGCTCTGCCCGAAACCGTCATCGAAAGCGAGCTGTTCGGCCATGAGGCCGGCGCTTTCACGGGCGCGCAGCGGCGGCGGATCGGCCGGATAGAGCACTCCAGCGGCGGCACGCTGTTCCTCGACGAGATCGAATCCATGCCGCCGGCGTTGCAGGTCAAGCTCTTGCGGGTGCTGGAGACGCGCAGCCTCACCCCGCTCGGCTCGAACGAGACGCGACGCCTCGATCTCAGGGTCGTCGCGGCGACCAAGGTCGATCTCGGCCGGCCCGACCAGCGCGGCGATTTCCGCGAGGACCTCTATTTCCGCCTCAACGTGGTGACGCTGCGCATTCCGCCCTTGCGGGAGCGGCGCGGCGATATCGCGATGTTGTTCGGCCATTTCCTCGGCAAGGCGGCGGAGCGGTTTGGCCGCCCTGTCGCCAGGGTGAACGCCGCCGTGAGCCATCATCTCCAGGCGCACGGCTGGCCGGGCAACGTGCGCGAGCTCGCACATTTCGCCGATCGCGTCGCGCTCGGACTTGGTCCCGATGACGAAACCAGGGCAGTCGCGCGGCTGCCGGAGCCGGCCGCCGCACTGCCCGAGCGAGTCGGGCAATACGAGGCGCAGCTCATCCGCGACGCGCTGCGCGATCATGGCGGCGACGTGCGCGGCGCCATCGACGCGCTCGGCGTGCCGCGCAAGACGTTCTACGACAAGCTCAAGCGCTATGGCATCGCCGCATCGGACTTCCGCCCTCTCGACGCTTCCAACCGCGCAATCCGGAAAGAGCCATGAACACGACACTTGAAACGACGGCAAATCCCCAGCCGGAAGAACTCGCCTTTCTCAGTGAACGGCTGACGGCGTTCAACGACGGCGATGTCGGCGTGTCCGAAAGGAAGGCGCTGGCCGTGTTCGTGCGCGACGAGGACGGCGCTGTCGTCGCCGGCATCTCGGGCTACACCGCCTGGGGCTGGCTCTACGTGCAGTGGCTGTGGGTCGACGAAAGGCTGCGTGGCCAGCATATGGCAGGCCAGATGCTGGACGCAGCCGAACGCGAAGCCGTGGCGCGCGGCTGCCAAAATGCCTGGATCGACACTTTCAATCCCAACGCCGCCAAGGTCTATCAGCGGCAAGGTTATCAACCTTTTGGGACGCTGGCCGATTTCCCGGTCGGCCGCAGCCGAATTTTCCTGCGGAAGAATCTATCGCCGGCGTGATCAGCCAGCCAGCTTTCCCCCGCGCATCGGCCGCGGTGCGCCGGTCGTGCTCGGGAAACTGATCGGCAGGCCGCGCAGCACGCGCACCGCGAGGAAGGCAAAGCACTCCGCCTCCACCGCGTCGCCGCTCCAACCGAGGCTTTCGGCCAGCACTACCTCGA
Organism: Mesorhizobium sp. Cs1321R2N1; assembly: GCF_037179725.1. Lineage (NCBI taxonomy): Bacteria > Pseudomonadati > Pseudomonadota > Alphaproteobacteria > Hyphomicrobiales > Phyllobacteriaceae > Mesorhizobium > Mesorhizobium sp. Cs1321R2N1. Next base: position 2,930 of record NZ_JAPYKP010000270.1, read on the forward strand.
CGCCGGCGCG
>NZ_JAPYKP010000271.1:0-2840 GCF_037179725.1 Mesorhizobium sp. Cs1321R2N1
CGCGGCGCTTCGGCGCGCGGCGTCCACATCATCCAGAACTGCGAGGTCATCGGCGTCAAGCGGGCTGCCAACGGCGCGGTCACAGGCGTCGATACGACGCGCGGTTTCATCGGCGCCAAGAAGGTCGGCGTCGTCGCGGCCGGCCATTCCTCGGTCATCATGAACATGGCCGGCGTGCGCATGCCGCTGGAGAGCTATCCGCTGCAGGCGCTGGTGTCGGAGCCGGTCAAGCCGGTTGTGCCTTGCGTTGTGATGTCGAACACGGTGCACGCCTATATCTCGCAGTCCGACAAGGGCGAACTGGTGATCGGCGCCGGCACCGACCAGTATGTTTCCTATTCGCAGACCGGCGGACTTCACATTCTCCAGCATACGCTGGACGCCATCTGCGAGATGTTCCCGATCTTCACGCGCATGAAGATGCTGCGTTCGTGGGGCGGCATCGTCGACGTGACGCCCGACCGCTCGCCGATCCTGGCCAAGACGCCGGTGCCCGGCCTCTACGTCAATTGCGGCTGGGGCACGGGCGGCTTCAAGGCGACACCGGGCTCGGGCCATGTCTTCGCCCACACCATCGCCAAGGACGATCCGCACCCGATCAACGCGCCCTTCACCATCGAACGCTTCCGCACCGGCCGCCTCATCGACGAGGCAGCGGCGGCGGCGGTGGCGCACTGATGATGATGGCCGAGGTGGCAGTAGCGATGCCGCTGATGCTGGCGGGGGAACAAGGCATGTTTCATGTTCCCACGGCGCAGGAGGTGCGGCTACAGCCGATCAACCGTGCCGGAAACGAGGCCGGCTGGCCGTTTTCCGTCGACGAGGGAATGCTCGCCTGCGTCTGGAGTGTCGGCCAGAAAGTGGTGATGTTCTTCGAGGGCAGGCCGCATGGGCTGGATGAGGACGAGGATTTCCAACCGCGTGGCGTCATCGTTACGACAGATCCGATGCAGCTGACGCTCGGCAACATGGCCAACCGCGATCTCTTCAGTGCGGCGACGAGCGTCGAGGAGCGGCTGCGACTCGTCGCTCCCTTCATGACCATGGGCCAGAAGCTTTGCGACCAACCTCCCGGCGCGCGCGTCGGCCACGGCGAATTGTAGGAACAAACACGATGCTTCTCATCCGCTGCCCCTATTGCGAGGAAGAGCGCCCGGAACTCGAATTCCGCAACGCCGGCGAGGCGCATATCGCGCGTTCGGCCAACATGGCCGGCGAGAGCGACGACGATTTCGAGAAGTTCTTTTTCATCCGCTCGAATCCCAAGGGCATCATTTATGAGCGCTGGCGGCACATGCATGGCTGCGCGCGCTTCTTCAACGCGGTGCGCGACACCGTCACCGACAAGTTCGTCATGACCTACAAGGCCGGCGAGCCGAAACCTTCCACGCTGCCCATCGTTTCCAACGGAGTAGTAGCCAAATGAGCGGCGCGTTGCGCATTCCCGGCGCCGGACGCCTCAGCCAGGCCAAGACCGCCCGCTTCAGCTTCGATGGCCAGTCCTATGCCGGCATCGAGGGCGACACATTGGCTTCGGCGCTGCTTGCCAACGGCGTGCATCTGGTCGGCCGTTCGTTCAAGTACCACCGCCCGCGCGGCATCCTCTCGGCCGGCGCGGAAGAGCCCAACGCCCTGGTGCAGATCGTGCGTGATGACGCGCGCAAGACGCCCAACGTGCGCGCCACCGTACAGGAACTCTATGACGGGCTTGCCGCCAATTCGCAGAACCGCTGGCCGTCGCTGTCCTTCGACGTCGGCGCGGTCAACGATTTGGCATCACCGCTGTTCTCGGCCGGTTTCTACTACAAGACCTTCATGTGGCCGAAGGCGGCCTGGAAGAGCCTCTACGAACCGAAGATCCGCGAAGCCGCCGGTCTTGGCGTTTCCCCCGACAGGCCGGATCCCGACCATTATTCCTCGCGCTACGCCCATTGCGACGTTCTGGTGCTGGGCGGCGGTCCGGCTGGTATCGCGGCGGCGCTTGCCGCGGCGGAGACCGGCGTGCGTGTCATCCTTGCGGACGAGCAGGCCGAGTTCGGCGGCAGCCTGCGCTTCGAGTCTGGCGCCAAGGTCGACGGCAAGGACGGCTTTGCCTGGGCGCAAGCGGCGATCGCCAGGCTGGGTGCAATGGACAACGTCCGCGTGCTGCGGCGCACCACGGCGTTCGGCTACTACGCGCAGAATTTCGTCGGTCTGGTCGAGCGCGTCAGCGATCACCTGAAGGCTCCCGGCCATGACCTGCCGCGCGAACGGCTATGGCAGGTCCGCGCCAAGCGCGTGGTGCTGGCCTCCGGCGCCATCGAGCGCCACATGGTGTTCGCCAACAACGACCGGCCGGGCGTCATGCTGGCGGGCGCGGCGCGCACCTTCCTCAACCACTATGGTGTCGCGGTCGGAAAAAATGTTGGTGTCTACACCGCCAATGACTCGGCCTACGGCGCCGCGATCGACCTGAAGAAGGCCGGCGTCAACGTGGCGGCGATCGTCGATCTGCGCGACAACCCGACCGGCCCGGTGATCGACGAGGCGAGGGCGCTCGGCATCGAGATCAATTTCGGCCGTGCTGTGATCCGCGCCGGCGGCAAGCTGCGGGTGTCGTCGATGACGGTGCAGCCGAAGAATGGCGGCGGCGAACGCACAATTCCGGTCGATGCGATCCTGATGTCGGCCGGCTGGACACCGTCGGTGCATCTGTTCTCGCAGTCGCGCGGCAAGGTCGCCTTCAACGACGAGACCAAGCGGTTCGTGCCCGGCACCTACGCGCAGGACTGCGTCTCGGTCGGCGCCTGCAACGGCACCGACGGACTGGCGGCGACGGTCGACGAGGCCCATGCGGCGGG
>NZ_JAPYKP010000272.1:0-2825 GCF_037179725.1 Mesorhizobium sp. Cs1321R2N1
CCATCAGCCAAATGAGCGATGATCCCCTCATCAGCCTGCCAGCTGTGGCACGCTGATCATCCCGGCCCCTTGCCGGAGAGCGCGGCGACCAAACCGTCAGCTACACCACTCCCTGGGACACGATCCGCTCACTTGAGTTCGAGCGCCGGAATACGGGGGACTGGCCGACTGCTTGCACCTCGTGAAAGGTAGCTGTGCCCCGCTCTTGAGGTCGTCCCCACGAGTGTAGTTTGCGGTACAGCATGCGCCATGTGACGTTGTAGACCGGGCCGGAGCGTCGTCGCCTTGGCTGAAGAGGATCGTAATTGCTCGCGCCTTGAACAAAAATCCCTGAATCTATGGGGATATCCATGTAGTGATTTGCAGCGTCTGACGAAAGAAGCCACCTTCTAGCAGGCCTCTCTGATTGGGGTCGGTGAGGTCAAGCTTTTCCCGTCTCTTTCCGGATCATGTCGCCCCGCGGGTCACTCGCTTCTCTGCGGTCGGCGCGGAGCCGCCGCATGATGGGGGCAGGGAGAGCGACTGTCTTGGCAGTCAAGTTGTTTGCCATGGTTTTTGGTCCCGGATGATGGCGTAGAGGATGGTGAGGAGCTTTCGCATTGTGGCGACGATGGCGGCCCTCTTTGGCTTGCCGGCCGCGATGAGACGATCGCGGAAGGCCTTGAGCACGGGGTTATGCCTGATGGCGACGAGAGCAGCCATGAAGAGGACGGCGCGCGCACGGCTCTGCCGCCGCCGATGAAGCTCTTGCCGCGCCATGTGCCGGACTGCCTTGTCCTCGGCTCGCACAAAGGCAAGGCGGTGCGCCGCGCAATACGCGCCGCCGGCGCCAGGCTCTTCTTCCTGCCGAAATACTCGCCCGATCTTAATCCGATCGAACAGCTCTTTTCAAAACTCAAGCACTGGCTGAAAAAGGCCGCAAGCCGCACCGTCCAAACCGTCTGCGACGCGATCGGCCAAACCCTCAACCGCATCACACCGACAGAATGCTCACACTACTTCGAAAACTCCGGATATGACGGAAACTAATCTCATCCCGCTCTAGTACTACCGTTGCGGATCATTCAATTTTCTGATTCATTTCGGCAGGTTATGGAGGGAACCATGTCTGTCGCTTCGTGGTCAGGGTCGTTGTTGGCTTGGGAGCAGGAACTCACAGCGCTGAAGGCACGGATTGGACGAGTGCTTCCTCGGCGGAGCTGCGGGAGACTGGCGCAGATTTCCTGGACGGACTTCTTTCCGGCATTGAGCGCAAGACAGGCTGGCTGATGGCTGAGCAGTCCAGAGCGGAGCGGCCCTATCGGATGCAGTCGCTGTTGGGGCGCAGCCACTGGGACGCTGATCGGTTCCGAGACGAGGTTCGCGATTATGTGGTGGAGGCGCTGGGCGATGAGGATGGCGTCCTTATCGTCGACGAGACGGGATTTGTGAAGAAGGGCGATCGTTCCGCCGGTGTGGCGCGTCAGTACTCGGGAACGGCAGGGCGGATCGAGAACAGCCAGGTCGGCGTGTTCTTGGCTTACGCGAGCCGCTACGGCCAAGCGCTGGTCGATCGTCGCCTTTATCTGCCGGAGAGCTGGACAAAGGATCGGGCGCGATGTGCCACGGCGTCGATCCCAGAGACGATCGAGTTTGCGACCAAACCAAAGATGGCGCGCGCCATGATCGAGGCGGCGCTCGATGCAGGCGTCCCGTGCGCTTACGTTCTGGGCGACGCTGTCTACGGGGCGGACAGTAGCCTTCGCCGGATGTTGGAAGCTCGCGAGCAGCCCTATGTCTTGGCGGTTCGAGGCGCTCACTTCCTGCGTCGTGGAGGGGATCGTCGGTTGGAGGAAACCTCGCCCGAGGAATTGGCCAACGAGCTCGCGCCCGAGGACTGGGTCTGTCATGCGGCAGGTGAAGGCGCCAAAGGGCCTCGGCTCTACGACTGGGCACGCATCCGCCGTCCTTGGACGTCGAAAGGGGGCTTCGAGCATTGGCTTCTCGTCCGCCGCAAGCGATCTCCATCCGGAGAAAAAGCCTACTACCTGGTCTTCGCGCCGCCCGGATCCTCCTTGGCCGAATTGGCGGCAGTGGCCGGTCTACGCTGGGCAGTCGAGGAGTGCTTTGAGCACGCCAAGGATGATCTCGGACTTGATCATTGCGAGGTTCGGTCCTGGCACGGATGGCATCGCCACATGAGCCTGTGCATGGCCGCCCTGGCGTTCCTCTCCAAGCTATCGGCTGATCTTCGCCGCAGCGCATGGAGCAAACCGAACGAAACGAGTCCAAAGGAGCCAATTGCCGCCTGATCCGGATGGCTGCGCTCGTCCCGAGCGTCCCCGAGATCCGCTATCTCCTCGCCCGGATCTTCATCTTCCCACCAACACAAAAGCCCTTCATCATCGCCTGGTCGCTATGGCGACGACGACATCAGGCTGCGGCGACCATCTGCCACTACAAACGGCGCCCACATCCGCAACTGTAGTACTAGGGCGATGGATCTGTGCAAGCCTGGGGCCCCAAGGCGGGGCATGAAAGCCACAGCCGCGGTATGAGTTGAGGATGCCAATCGCATCATCGATCATCGCGTCCAATGCCCTTGCGGCCGCGCCGGACGGGGTCGAGAGGAAATGCTGGCCCACAATGACCTCATCGAAGGAATATCGGGCCAAGCTACGCAGTGACCGATAATCCGTTCATCTGGCCGCTGCCAGCCGCGGCGCGCTGATCAGGCCTGCCACGGCGGAGCTGAAACAGCACGGCGGCTCGCTCAGCTCGCACGTTGCAGCAGCGGCGCGTAATCGCAGGTTACGCACCAGCGCCACTCTTATATCGTTGTTTAG
>NZ_JAPYKP010000273.1:0-2759 GCF_037179725.1 Mesorhizobium sp. Cs1321R2N1
CATCGCGCCGCCGAGTTGCCCATATGGTTGCATCGGTACAATTGGCACCGTCCGCACGGAAGCCTAAAGTCCAAACCGCCAATCAGTCGCCTGGGCCTGACCAAGGACAACCTGTTGAGGCTCCACACCTAGTGCTGTGGATCGGCTATCTGAAATGGCAGCTCAAGACAGCAGGACTGGCGTCTATCACCGAGCCGATCCTAGACGCCTATGGCACGATCAAGCAGCAAGATGCGCTCATTGTCTTTGACCGGCAGGAACTGCTTCGTGACGGTACCGGGCGACCCCTATCGCGATGGGACGGCGTGACAAAGAAGCTGCATCCGATCACAGGTGAGGAAATTCCCGACCCTGACGCCACTGTGCCACGCTATAGTTATGTGAACCCGAAACGCGCGCCGTGGCCCGAGGTCGAATTCGTTGTCGGCAACCCGCCCTTCATCGGCGGCAAGGACATGCGGCAGGAGCTTGGCGATGGTTACGCTGAAGCATGTTGGGCCGCACGCCCACACTTGCCAGGCGGAGCGGATTTCGTCATGCATTTCTGGGATGAAGCCGCGACCCGGATGTTACGCAAGCCCTTGAAGGGTCAGACGAACCCGTTGAAGCGCTTCGGCTTCATCACGACCAACTCCATAACTCAGACATTTTCGCGCCGCGTCATCGAACGTTATATGGCAGCAAAGGAGCCTCTGTCGCTCATCTTTGCGGTACCGGACCATCCTTGGATGAAGGCAGCAGACAAGGCCGCTGTACGGATAGCCATGACCGTGGCAGAGAAAGGTGATCGTGAAGGTGTGCTAGCGGAAGTCGCGTCGGAAGCTCAACTGAATACCGACACACCGCAAGTTTTGCTGGATAGCCGGGATGGCAAGGTTCGGGCCGACCTTACGATAGGTGCTGACCTTTCTCGCGTGGCATACCTGAACGCCAATGAGTTACTGGCTAGCCGGGGCGTCGCGCTTCATGGTGCTGGGTTTATTGTTACTCCAGCACAGGCAAAAGGAATGGGTCTAGGTACAGTCGATGGGCTGGAAAACCACATTCTCGACTACAGGAACGGCAGAGACATTGCGCAACGTCCGCGCGGAGTCATGGTAATCGACCTCTATCCTCTTGCAATTGCTGACGTCCAATCAAGGTTCTCCTCCGTGTACCAACACGTTGTTGAACGTGTGAAGCCGGAACGAGAAAGCAACAGAGAGGATTTCAGGCGGGAGTATTGGTGGTGGTTCGGGCGGCGGCATACCGATTTGCGTGAATTCCTAGATGGATTGCCCCGCTACATTGCGACGGTTGAGACCACGAGACACAGAACTTTTCAGTTCCTCGATGCCGGCATTCGGCCCGACAACATGTTGGTCTGTATCGGGCTAGAGACAGCGGAACACCTTACTGTGCTATCCTCACGACCAAGCGTTGTATGGGCTATCGCAACAGGCGGCTGGTTGGGCGTTGGTAACGACCCCCGCTACTCCAAATCGCGGACGTTCGATCCCTTCCCGTTCCCGTTAGCGGCGAATCCTAAGCTGGGGCCAAATGACCCACTGTTCGCCCAACAGGAGCGGCTGCGCGGGCTGGGTGAGCGCCTCGACCACTTCCGAAAGCAGCGGCTCGCAGCGTATCCATTCCTAACCATGACCGGCCTGTACAACGCGCTGGAGCGGCTGCGCGAGCTAGATAATGGCTGTGATGTGCCGCCGCTGAGCGACGCAGAGCGCGACGTGCATCAAGCTGGGCTAATCTCCGTACTGAAGGAAATCCACGACGACATCGATCGCGCAGTCCTTGCCGCCTATGGCTGGGAGGATTTGATCCCGTCGCTGGTGGGCAAGCCCGGCGCAACTCTACCTTCACCCCATAAAACGGTCGAGCAAGAGCGAGCAGAGGAAGACCTATTGACCCGACTTGTGGCACTCAATCACGAACGGGCTGTCGAGGAAATGCGCGGTCTGGTCCGCTGGCTGCGCCCCGGTTTCCAAATACCGAAGCTGGGCGTGAAAGCGCCGAAGCCGGAAGGCGAACACGTCGGCACTTTGGATATCGAAATGCCCGTGACGGGCGATCGTCCGAAATGGCCGACCGATGGTCTGGAGCAGATCAGGATCGTGCGCGACCTGCTTGCCAAGGCCCTAGCGCCGACCCCATCCGAGGCCATAGCCAGCGTGTTCGACGGCAGGAACACAGGCAAGCGAAAGGACCGGGTAGAGCAGGTTCTACGAACGCTTGTCGCCACCGGGCTGGCACGCGAGGTCGAAGGACAACGTTACTTCCTACCGAGGTAGCGAGAAGCTATTTCTCGAAATCTATCCTCCTAAGTTCAGAAGGCATTGTATGAAACCGTTCCTCGTTCGCGCTCGCATCCCTGATTTGGGTCCTGGTGCGCATGGAGCCATTGCGCTCTATGTGGCTCTGTACGACACCGAAGAGGGGGCATTAGCAGCGGTGAAAGAACTCGCTCCTAAGTCTTGGGTGGTAGAAGACATAGTTGGACTTACAAAAGACACCGTTGTCAGGAGAAGGGGCTGGCTGCCGGATCAGTTGAATTGCTTTAGGCGCTGCCACACCTAAGAGAGATACCCGGCTGAGGATGGGACACGGGGACTTCTGCTGCCACCCCGAACGGACCGCATGCCCTTCCCGAGAGATGGGTGACAGTTCATTCCGGATAGATGGGTTACACTTTCGGCCCTTTGCAAGGAGAGCAAGGTGCCTTGGAAGGAGTGTAACGTCATGGATGAGCGGCTGAAGTTCATCGC
>NZ_JAPYKP010000274.1:0-2687 GCF_037179725.1 Mesorhizobium sp. Cs1321R2N1
ATAGCCGCTCATGGCGGCGCCGGGCTGTTCCTCGACTACGGCCATCCGCGGCCCGGTGTCGGCGACACGCTACAGGCCTTGCGCCGGCACAATCACGAAGATGTGCTGGCCAATCCCGGCGAAGCCGACCTTACCTCCCATGTCGATTTCGCCGCCCTTGCAGCGACCGTGCGCGCGCACGGTCTCGGCGCCCACCTGTCGACGCAGGGCAATTTCCTGCTCGGCATGGGCATTCTGGAGCGTGCCGGCCAGTTGGGCGCCGATCACGACCAGGCGGCACGCGACAAGTTATCAGATGCCGTCGAGCGCCTCGCCGGCCCGCAAGCCATGGGTGAACTTTTCAAGGTCCTCGCCATCGTTCCGCGTGGCGTAGCCGTCAGGCCCTTCGCCACGGCGGATTGACTTTTCGTCGCTACCCCTCCCAATCTCCCGTCCGGTAAAAGACGGTCGGACCGCCGGCCGCTTTTCCTTGACGAAACCGCCCACACGGACAACAACGCCCGCATGCTGAATCAGACCAAACCGGATCCCGTTCGGTCGCCGCTGCTGGACCAGGCGCAGGCACAAGGCATCCGCCACGGCTACTTCACCCGCATCGGCGGCGTATCCACGGGCATCTACCGGGGCCTCAACATCGGCACCGGGTCGGATGACGACCAGGCGCTCGTCGCCGAGAACCGGGCGCGTGTCGCCGCCTGGATGGGCGTGCCCGCAAGCCATCTGCTGACCGCCTGGCAGGTCCATTCACCCGACGTCGTCATCGCCAGGGAACCCTTCGCCGGCGAGCGTCCCAAGGCCGATGCGATCGTCACCGACCGGCCGGGCATCGCCATCGGCGCCTCGACCGCCGATTGCGGCCCGGTTCTGTTCGCGGATGCCGGCGCGCGCATCATCGGCGCGGCGCATGCCGGGTGGAAAGGCGCTTTCACGGGCGTGCTCGAAAACACCGTTGCCGCCATGGAGAGCCTCGGCGCCCGTCGCGAAAACATCCTCGCCGTGCTTGGCCCTTCGATCAGCCCCGACAATTACGAAGTGGGGCCGGAATTCGTCGCCCGCTTCGTCGATGCCGACAGTGAAAATGCGCGATATTTCGTGCCCTCGGCACAGGCCGGCCATTCGATGTTCGACCTCAACCGCTATACGATCAACCGGCTGGCCAAGGCCGGCGTTACGGCCGAAGGCCTTGGCCGCTGCACCTATGCCGAGGAAGATCTGTTTTACTCCTACCGGCGCACCACGCACCGTAGGGAACCCGATTATGGCCGGCAGGTTTCGGCAATCGTTTTGGAGAAGGTATAATGGCGCTGCATTTTGAACGATCGGAATTCGACGCGCGGCGCGACCGGCTGATGATCGAGATGGCCGAGAAGAAGCTCGACGCCATCCTGCTGTTCGCGCAGGAAAGCATGTACTGGCTGACCGGCTACGACACGTTCGGCTTCTGCTTCTTCCAGTGCCTGGTGGTGAAGGCCGACGGTTCCATGGTGCTTCTGACCCGTTCGGCCGACCTGCGCCAGGCGCGCCAGACCTCGATCATCGACAACATCGTGCTGTGGACCGACCGCGACGGCGCCAATCCGGCCGTCGACCTGCGCAACCTGCTCAACGAACTCGACCTGCTCGGCGCCCGGATCGGCGTCGAATACGACACTCACGGTCTGACCGCCTATAATGGCCGCCGCCTGGACGAGCAGTTGCAGACCTTCGGCCAGATCGCCGATGCCTCCGGCATCGTCGGGCGGTTGCGCCTGTTCAAGAGCCCGGCCGAGATCGCCAAGGCGGAGAAGGCCGCCAATCTGTCCGACGACGCGCTGGACGCGGCGCTGCCGCTGATCAAGCAGGGCGGCGACGAGGCCCTGATCCTCGCCGCCATGCAGGGCGCGATCTTCGCCGGTGGCGGCGACTATCCGGCCAACGAGTTCATTATCGGCTCCGGCGTCGATGCGCTGCTGTGCCGCTACAAGGCCGGCCGCCGCAAGCTCACCAAGAACGACCAGTTGACGCTCGAATGGGCAGGCGTCTTCCATCACTACCATGCGCCGATGATGCGCACGGTGCTGACCGGAAAGGTCTCCAAGCGCCATCAGGAGCTGTTTGATGCGGCACGCGCCGCCCTTCTGGCCGTCGAAAAGGCGATGACGCCCGCAAACACCTTCGGCGACGTGTTCGACGCCCACGCCCGCACCATGGAGGCGCACGGCCTGACCAAGCATCGGCTGAACGCCTGCGGCTATTCGGTCGGGGCCCGCTTCACGCCGTCCTGGATGGATATGCCGATGTTCTACCAGGGCAATCCCGAACCGATCGCGCCGAACATGACGCTGTTTGCCCATATGATCATCATGGATTCCGAGACCGAGACGGCGATGACGCTTGGCCGCACCTACCTGACCACCGAATCCCAGCCGAAGCCGCTGTCCCGCCATGATCTCGACTTGATCGTGCAGTGAATCCATAATGGGAGGCGTTCTTCGCCAAGGAGTTAGAAGGCAAATGAGACGATCGCATGTGACGACCGTGTCATTGCTTGTGGCATTGGCTTTGGCTGCCTGCACCAACGCAAAGGACGTCCTCGAGCCTTCCGCCATCACTCCGCCGGCGGCTTCGACGCAGCCGGCAACGCAGGGCAGTTCGGCGGCCACCGTTCCCGCCCCGGCGCCATCTACTGCCGCGACGGCCACCACGAC
>NZ_JAPYKP010000275.1:0-2634 GCF_037179725.1 Mesorhizobium sp. Cs1321R2N1
GTCGCGGTCGATGCCGCCCAGCACCTCTTCGAAAAGGCCCGGGGCGCGGCCAAGCACGCGCAGCACATCGAGCGCCATGACATTGCCCGATCCGTCCCAGATCGCGTTGACAGGTGCTTCGCGGTAATAGCGGGCGAGCGGAGCTTCCTCGACATAGCCATTGCCGCCAAGGCACTCCATCGCCTCATAAAGCAGCGGCGGCGCGATCTTGCAGACCCAGTATTTGACGACCGGCGTCATGGCGCGGGCGAACGCCGCCTCGCCGCGATCGCTCGCCGCCTCGTCGAAGGAACGCGCCAGCCGGAACGAGAGCGCGGTCGCCGCGGCGACATCGAGCGCCATGTCGGCCAGCACCCGCTGCATAAGCGGTTGCTCGATCAGGTTGGTCCCGAACACCTGGCGATGACGAGCATGATGGATCGCTTCGGCCAGCCCCGCCCGCATGATCGCCGAAGACGCCACCGCGCAGTCGAGCCGGGTCAGCGTCACCATGTCCATGATCGTCTTGACGCCGGCGCCGGGCTCGCCGACCATCTCGCCGATGGCGTTGACGAACTCGACCTCGGAAGACGCGTTGGAGCGGTTGCCAAGCTTGTCCTTCAGCCGCTGGAAGCGAAAGCCATTGCCCGACCCGTCGCCGAGCACGCGCGGCACCAGGAAGCACGACAGCCCCTCCGGCGCTTGCGCCAGCACCAGGAAGGCATCCGACATCGGCGCCGACATGAACCATTTGTGTCCCGTCAGGCGGTAGAACCCACTTCCGACGCGTTCCGCCCTGGTCACATTGGCCCGCACATCCGTGCCGCCCTGTTTCTCGGTCATGCCCATGCCGAGCGTCAGCCCGGTCTTCTCGACCGGCGGCTTTTGGCTCTGGTCGTATTTGCGCGTCGTTACGCGCGGCGCCCATTCGCGAAACAGTTTTGGACTGGCCATCAGCGCCGCCAGCGAGGCGCTGGTCATGGTGATGGGGCAGAGGTGTCCGGTCTCGAGCTCGGCGGTCAGGTAGAAACGGGCGGCCCGCACCTGATGGCGGCGGCCAATCTCGGCGTCGCTATTTTCCCAGACTGAAGAGTGCAGGCCGTTGGCCACCGAACGGCGCATCAAGGCGTGGTAGGCGGGATGGAATTCGACCAGGTCGATGCGCCGTCCCTGGCGATCATGGGTCCTGAGTTTCGGTGTCTCGACATTGGCGAGGCGCGCCAATTCCTGGGCTTCTTGCGTGAGCACGAAACGGCCAAGCCCATCGAGATCCTTGCGCACCGGATCCGAAAAGCGCTCGGCAAGCTGGATCAGCAACGGATCGCCTCGCCAGGCGTTGCCGCCCGTCAGCGGCGGCGGCTGGTTCGTCACGTCGTCGGTCACGCCCAATCCTTCTAGAAAGGCCCTATCGTTGGAAAGCCTCGAATCCGAGGCCATCGGCTAGATATAGCCCAAGCGTTGCCGCGCGCGCGACGAAAATACCGGGGAGAACGGCGTCAATCCAAAGCGGGTGCTTGCGGGCGCGAAATCCGCACCCTATAGCAGCCCCTTGAGATGACCGACGCTTCGTCCCTGCCATTCTATCCTCACCGCCATCTTCTGGGCATCAGCGATCTTTCGCCCGCCGACATCGAGTTGTTGCTCGACAGGGCGGATCGGGCGGTCGCGATCTCGCGGCAGTCCGAGAAAAAGACCTCGACGCTGCGCGGCCGCACCCAGATCAACCTCTTCTACGAAGCCTCGACCCGCACGCAGTCGTCCTTCGAACTGGCCGGAAAACGGCTCGGCGCCGACGTCATGAACATGTCGGTGGCGAGCTCTTCCGTGAAAAAGGGCGAAACGCTCATCGACACCGCGATGACACTGAACGCCATGCGGCCCGATATATTGATTATCCGCCATCAGTCGGCGGGCGCGGCGGCCCTTCTGGCGCAGAAGGTCGGCTGCTCGGTGGTCAATGCTGGTGATGGCGCGCATGAACACCCGACACAGGCGCTGCTCGACGCGCTCACCATCCGCCGCGCCAAGGGTCCGCTGTCGAAGCTGATCGTGGCGATCTGCGGCGACATCCTGCATTCGCGCGTGGCGCGCTCCAACATCATGCTGCTCAACGCACTCGGCGCACAAGTCCGCGTGGTGGCGCCCTCGACGCTGTTGCCCTCGGGCATCGACAGGATGGGCGTCATCGTCTGCCGCTCGATGGCGGAAGGCCTCAAGGACGCGGATGTGGTGATGATGTTGCGCTTGCAGCGCGAGCGCATGGAGGGCGCCTTCGTGCCGTCGGTGCGCGAATATTTCCGTTATTTCGGCCTGGATGCCGAGAAGCTGAAAGCGGCCAAGGACGACGCGCTGGTCATGCATCCCGGCCCGATGAACCGAGGTGTCGAGATCGCCTCCGAAATCGCCGACGGCCCGCAAAGTGTCATCCAGGAGCAGGTGGAAATGGGTGTCGCCGTGCGCATGGCGGTGATGGAAGCGCTGCTCGATCCCCGTCGTAATCAAGAGGGCCGCAATCAAGGGGGCCGCGGCGCATGAGACTTCCTGTGTCAACCTTTGGCGAGCAAGGCAGCTGCGGCGGGGTGTCTGTCTGGATTGTAGAGGGTACCGTCCTGCCAGGCGCGCCAGAGGATTCTGAGCCAAGCCCTGGCAAGGATG
>NZ_JAPYKP010000276.1:0-2616 GCF_037179725.1 Mesorhizobium sp. Cs1321R2N1
CTGGATGGAGGCCAACCGATACATCAATATGGATGACCTGCGCGAGCACAAGAAGCTCGCTCTACGCCAAGCCGCATGACCAGCACCATGGCCGCCCAATTTTGCAGAACTTGACGCACACAACCCCGCAAGGGTGATGCAAATGGTTCGTGGGACGGGTGAGAGACCCGAACCTTGCAGCCTCAGCCTTCAGAGGTCGCCAAATAGATTGAGACGTCTTGCACTCCTGAACCTATCATGCGGGGACCCAGCGCCGACTGTGAAACGAAGGGGAGACCGGTATTGTCAGACTGTTTCAAGACGAAGGCGGATCAGCCGCGACCGTCATTGCTTTGCGGGCGAGCTCCAGGCTGTCGCCACGTCTCGCGGTCCCAAGGTGTCTCGACGATATTGTAGCGTATGCTAACAAATCGTATACATAACGAATGCACCGGCACGATTGGGGCGGAGCTATTGCCGTTGCCCGACATTGGAGCATGGGGTAAATTAATCCTGCATTTCCGGGAAAAATACGCTGTTTCCCCGAGGCCTCCTGTCGCACTTTATTTACGCGGCCTCTTGACGTCACGCCGGCTCGGTCGCTAATGCATACTGAAATGGCCACTGGAGTTGGCCTCAGCCGCCCATCTGTGGTATGTGCACCGGATGCTTGCAACGGGAGGATTTACAATAACAACCTATCACTTCGCTTCGGACAACGGCGCGCCGGTCTGCGAACAGGTGATGAACGCATTATTGGACTGCAATCGAGGCGTCGAAACAGCTTACGGCGCAGATCAGTTCACCGCGACCTTGGCACAAACTTACTCGAAGTTTTTTGAGCGGCAAACCTTTGTCTTTCCGGTGCCCACAGGCACCGCGGGCAATGGCCTCGCTCTCGGCGCGGTCACGCCGCCCTACGGTACGATCTTTTGCCACGAGGGCGCGCATATAGTGACCACCGAAGCTGGCGCGCCCGAATTTTATAGCGGTGGTAGCCGCATGACTTTGCTGCCCGGCGAGCACCAAAAGATATCGGTTGCCACATTAGAGGACGGTCTACAACGGCACGGTATCGGCAATGTGCACCAGATGGCAGTCAGCGCGCTCAGCCTCACTCAAGCGACAGAGGCGGGAGTAGTCTATAAACTGGACGAGATACGAGCACTGAGTGCCATAGCGCACAGCGCAGGAATGAAAGTCCATCTTGATGGCGCACGTTTGGCGAACGCCATGGTTCATTTGGACGCAACGCCGGCCGAAATAACCTGGAAGGCCGGTGTGGACATTCTTACGTTCGGCACTACTAAGAACGGGACCATGAACGCCGAAGCGGTGATTACCTTCGACCCGGAAGTAGCAAAAGTTTTGAGCTTCATGCACAAACGTGCAGGCCACTTGTACTCAAAGATGCGCTATATATCTGTGCAGTTGTTGAGCTATCTGGAGGATGACCTTTGGCGCCGAAATGCTCTTGAAGCGAATCAGAACGCCGCAAGAATAGCAAATGCTTTAAGACAGTGTTCGAATGTTGATCTGGTTCATCCAGTGCACATCAATGAGGTATTTGCTATCCTGCCGCCGCGGCTTCTGGAAGCTCTCCGGGATAAGAATATTCAATTACGATCGTGGAGCTTTCGGGATAAACGCCAGGGCCAGCGTATGGTGATGTCCTACTGCGACAGCGCTGAGGAAATTCAGCGATTTGAAGAGGTCTGTCGCGAGGCCGCAACTTCCGAGAGTTAGATTCAAGACGGGTCCACCGTTTTTTCTGCGGAGCCCCGGATCGCGGCAAGCGTCGCCGGCACCTGAGCGGGCTGGCAGCGGCCCGGGTCCCGCCATCCTTCCCACTGCCACTCGACTCTTGGTCGTGCCAGGCGGTTCCAATCCGCTTGGCACAGGCCGCAACGGCAAGGGCTGCATGACGCGATCGCGACCCTACTGCCGATTAACGAGAGAACGGCGGCATATATGCAGAGGCGCGGATGAATGGCTCGTTACCAACGGCCGCGTATCTTTACGAGCGCGTCCGACGAGTGATCCCGCCAATCAATGGCCGGCTTTCGCCGATGACATCGACGTAATCCTGGCGCTCAAGCGCGAGCGCAACGCCGTCCGATAGGCTGCTTCTTTCGTATTCCGAGCATTGATTGCCGCACAGCCGAGCAACACATCAGGATGCCGCCCTGGGATCCTGGTTTTCAAGCAGGGGCCGCATCCTCTCGGTTGTCGTCGTCCCAATGCGCCTCGACGCAGACGGCCGGCGCGTTACAACACCTCAGAGGTCGAGCCGATCTGGACAGAGTTCCCCGTGCACGCTGACCCGCGGCGGGCCGAGAGTCGTCAAGCTCGCCATCTCTCATGCGCACCAAGGCCTCGAGGCGGTTGGTCGCGGTTGGTCACTGCCGTCTGGCAGCGCCGACATGGTGGAGGCCGCACGATCAATAGGCTGCGTCGCGGCCACGCTGGAACGAGGTCGAGCACGAAATGCTCGCTTTTACTACCCAGCTGCGGCGCGCTGATCAGGCCTGCCACGGCGGAGCTGAAACAGCACGGCGGCTCGCTCAGCTCGCACGTTGCAGCAGCGGCGCGTAATCGCAGGTTACGCACCAGCGCCACTCTTATATCGTTGTTTAG
>NZ_JAPYKP010000277.1:0-2610 GCF_037179725.1 Mesorhizobium sp. Cs1321R2N1
GTGCCGCCCGAACGGGCCCCCGCGGAGGGCACGTTCGGCGCCGTAGCCAGCGTGGCGGTTCCGCCGGAGGGGGCCATCCAGATCAGCCTGTCGGGCGAGGCCTGGATCGATGTGATCCAGGACGGCCATGCCGTGAAATCGGCGGGTTATAGCGGTGTCAAAACCTGCCCCGGCATCCGCAAGAGCGTGCGCTTCAAGCTGGCGGCCGGCCAAGCCACAGTCCAGTTCAGTGGTGCCAAGAAAGAGACCCTCAAGGTCGCGGTGCTGGCGCCGGAATGAGCCGAGGCCAGCAGGCGTGATTTCAGTGGTTGGCGTAAGCGCTCGCTACCGCACCGGCGCCATCAGAGCGAAATGCGCGCCTTGCGGGTCCTGGCATTGCACGATCCAGCTGCCTCCGGGCACCTCCATCGGTCCCATCAGGATATTGCCACCATTGTCGGTGACGCGTTTGGCGGCGGTGTCGATGCCGGTGACATTGAAATAGAACTGCCAGACCGGGACCGGAATCTGCTCGGGCTTGTTCATGATGCCGCCACCGGATTCAGGGCCGGCGGTAAAGGTCTGGTAGATGCCCATCGGGCCCATGTCGAATTCGCCGGCATTGGTCCAGCCGAACTGGCTGGAATAGAAATCGAAGGCGGCCTTCCAATCGCTCGTATAAAGTTCGTGCCAGCCAATATGGCCAGGCGTGCTGGCCGGCACAACCGGCTGGTCGGGGCCGTTCGGCTGCAGGAACATGAAGGTCGCGCCTTGCGGATCGGCGACGACGGCGAAGCGGCCGACGCCTGGAATGTCGTCGGGCTGGCGGTGAACGGTACCACCAGCTTTCTCCAGCGACGCCGTAGCCGCATCGACATCCCTTGCATGGATATAGCCCAGCCATGCGGGCGGCATACCCATATTGGCCGCATCCTCCGGCATCGTCATCAGGCCGCCGACGCCACGCTCGCCGACATTCATGACGATATAGCGCGGCATGCCTGGGGCCTTGTCGAAGGGCTCGGCCCTCCAGCCGACCACTTTTGTGTAGAAAGCCTCTGCGGCGTCGAGGTCCGACGTCATCAGTTCGTACCAGAAGAAGGGCATCGGGGATTTTGGCATGGTCGGTCTCCTCACCGTTGTGCACCGATCGTCGTTCGATCCATCCTAGGACGATCTCGACGACAGAAATCCGACATCTGGGCTAGAAATCGGGAACGGCAAGGCCAGCCTCCTGGTATCTTGCGCGCCTTGCGATTTTCGCCTTTGCTTGGCCTCGAGAAGGGGGCCTCGATCCATGCGGCAGATGTCGCTTACAGCCGAGCTTGTCGCACTGTGCCATCGCGAGGAGGCCGATCCCGGGCCCAGCGGCAGCTGGACGCAGCTGCGCGACGAGGATTTCCGGGTCCGTTCCGCGCGGCTGTCCGATGAAGCCGATGCGGGGCCGCTATGGGTGTTCGCCTATGGCTCACTGATCTGGAAGCCGGCTTTCGAGTCCGTCGAACGCCAGCGCGCCACCGCCCATGGCTGGCATAGCTCCTTCTGTATCGACATGGTCCGCTGGCGCGGCAGTGCCGCGCAGCCAGGACTGATGATGGCGCTCGAACGCGGCGGGCGATGCGATGGTGTGATCTATCGTCTACCGGAAGGGGAGAAGGCTGCTGCTCAGATCGAAAGGCTGTTGCGGCGCGAGATCGACGATCATGAGAGCGTCGCGTCGGTCAGGTGGGTGCCGGTGCGTACGGCGCAAGGGCATCTGCGGGCGCTGGGTTTCTGGGTCGGGGTGACGGGCAGAGGCACTTCGCTCGGGCAGCCGCTGGAGACAGTGGCGCAAGTGCTGGCGCGCGCCTGCGGCCATGTCGGCTCCGGCGCGGAATATCTTTACAACACGGTCAGCCATCTCGAGGAATTCGGCATCCGCGACCGTAATCTTTGGACATTGCAACAATTGGTCGCCGATGAGATCAGGTCGATCCACGGCATTGGCATGGGCGGCAGCTCCATCCCTGCATTACCGTCACCTTAACTTGAATTCGATTGTCATCTTTTAGTTCAGCCTTTTCAGCGACTTGCGTCAAAAATTGACCAATTGATAAAAAAACAAAACGTGCTAGCCTTTCCCAAAACGAAAACATGGGGAACTGAAGATGCCAGAGGGCCAGTTCAAAGAGGGTATTGTCGGCGGCCGGCTCCTGCCGGACCAATACGCGGACAATTTTTCCGACCTGCATCCGCCGCTCGATCATCACGAGGCGCTGGTCGAATCCGACCGCTGTTATTTCTGCTACGACGCGCCGTGCATGAATGCATGTCCGACCTCGATCGACATTCCGATGTTCATCCGCCAGATCTCGACCGGCAACCCGATCGGGTCGGCCAAGACCATCTTCGACCAGAACATCCTGGGCGGCATGTGCGCCCGCGTCTGCCCGACCGAGACGCTGTGCGAGGAGGTCTGCGTGCGCGAGGTGGCGGAAGGCAAGCCGGTGCAGATCGGCCGTTTGCAGCGCTACGCCACCGATGTCGCGATGAGCGAGAACAAGCAGTTTTATCCACGCGCCGAGCCAACGGGCAAGACGGTTGCCGTGGTCGGCGCCGGCCCGGCCGGCCTTGCCGCGGCGCACCGGCTCG
>NZ_JAPYKP010000278.1:0-2602 GCF_037179725.1 Mesorhizobium sp. Cs1321R2N1
CGGACCAATCGGTGCGAACAGGTCTTCATTTCTCGGAGAACATTCGGAGTAACGTCATGAACCGTCTGACACAGTATGCGGCAGCAGCCGTCCTCGCCTTGACCGGAACCGCCGCAACCGTCGCGACCTCCGCCGCCATGCCGATGGTGGCGCAACCGGCCGCCCCGGCGCTGATCGAGCATGTGGCCTGGGGTTGCGGGCCCGGCTGGCACCCCAATCCCTGGGGGCGCTGCGTTCCCAACCGTGTCGTGGTGTATCCGCGCTACCGCTATTGGCACGGCCCGGCTTATTACGGCTGGCATCCGCACCGCCACTGGCACCGCTGGTAAGCGCGTGGGAGGGGCCGGGCGGCACCCGCCTGCCCGGCCGCCTGTCCCCGGTCTAAGCTGGGGAAACAGCCCAATCGGGCGTCGCGCGCCTCGCGCGAGATCCAACCATGGAGCGCTGACATAGCAGCCCCGGCTAAAGATTCCGCGCCGCCGGATCCCGCCCTGATCGCCTTCAACCACTTCGGGCTCGGGGCACGACCCGGCGACCGCGACAGGCTGGCGAACGACCCACGCGGCTATCTCAAGACGGAACTGCGGCGGCCCGACGTCACCATGATATCGCTCGACGACCCCACCTATGCCGATCTCAAGGGAAGCACGCCTGCCATCCAGGCCAGCATGGCGGCGAACCTCCAGCGCAAGCTGGACCGGGAGCGAATGGCGACAGAGGAGCCGGCAACGGGCACGCCAGCCTCGGCTTCGGCCATGCCGCCACCCGCCGCACCGGGCATGTCGCCGCCCGCCGCCCCGGCCGCTGCCAAGATCAAACCCGCCGTGCCGCCTGTCGAAGTCACGTTGTTTCGGGCCGAGGCACAGGCGCGCTTCGACAAGGCAATGCAGGCCGGGGCCGGCTTCGTCGAGCGCCTCGTCTATTTCTGGTCGAACCATTTCTGCATCTCCGTCGCCAAGGCCAACATCGTGCGCGCCAGCGCCGGGGCCTTCGAACGGGAAGCCATCCGGCCCTTCGTGCTCGGCCGCTTCGCCGACATGCTCATGGCGGTGGAGCGGCATCCGGCCATGCTGTTCTATCTCGACAACCAGCAGTCGATCGGCCCGGACTCCCGCGCCGGCAAGAACCGACAGCGCGGCCTCAACGAGAATCTCGCCCGCGAGATCCTGGAACTGCACACGCTCGGTGTCGGCAGCGGCTATAGCCAGGCCGACGTCACCAGCTTCGCGCGCATCCTGACCGGCTGGACGATGGCCGGGCGGGAAGGACAGTTGGGCGAACCCGGCAGTTCCGTCTTCAACGCCAATGCGCACGAACCGGGCGACGCGGTGCTGCTCGGCAAGACCTATCCGGCCGGCGGCATGGGCCAGGCCGAGGCCGCGCTCAATGACATCGCCCGTCATCCGGCGACCGCGCAACACATCGCCACGCAACTTGCCCGCCATTTCATAGCCGATGACCCGCCGCCGGCGGCGGTCGCCCGTCTCGCAAAGGTGTTCGTCAAGAACGACGGCAATCTCAGGGCACTGGCGGCGGCGCTCATCGACCTGCCGGAGGCGTGGTCGACGCCCCTGGCCAAAATGCGCTCGCCCTTCGATTATGTCGCCGCCATCAGGCGGGCGGCCGGCCCGGGACCGAACGATCCCGGCCAGTCCCTCAACTGGCTCAACGCACTGGGCGAGCCGCTCTGGCAGCCGCCGGGACCGAACGGCTTTTCCGACCAAGCGGACAGTTGGGCATCGGCCGAAGGCATGAAGATCCGCCTCGACATCGCGTGGCAGGCCGCCAGGCAGGTGAAAGATATCGGCAATCCCAACGACATGCTCGACGCGATCATCGGGCCCTCCGCCTCGCCGGAGACGCGGCAGGCGGTCGCCCGCGCCGAGTCCAAGCAGCAAGGCCTGGCGCTGCTGCTGATGGCGCCCGAATTCCAGCGACGATAGCTCGAGCGATAGGTCCGGTGCCGACAACTCCCATGGACGAAGTCATGAGCCTGCTGTGCGAAACCCCTCACCCTTCCCGCCGCGCCGTGCTGATGACCGGCGGCGCGCTGTTTGCCTGGGCCTATCTGCCCCGCTTCGCCCGTTCCGCCGACAACCGCGACCCACGCCTGATCGTCATCGTGCTGCGCGGCGCGCTGGACGGCCTGTCGGCGGTCGGTCCGGTCGGCGACCCCGACTATGCCGGACTGCATGGCGACATCGCCCTGTCGCTTTCCGGTCCGCATGCGGCGCTGCCGCTCGATGCATTCTTCGCGATCAATCCGGCGATGCCGGTGTTTGCGCGCCTGTTCAAGGCAAGCCAGGCGGCGGTCGTCCATGCGGCGGCGACCGGCTATCGCGAGCGCTCGCATTTCGACGGACAGGATGTGCTGGAAAGCGGCTTTGCCGGCCCCGGCCATGTCGCCACCGGCTGGCTCAACCGGGCGCTGGAGAACCTGCCGGCAGGCGACCGCGTGGCGACGCTTGGCGGCCTGGCCGTCGGCCCATCGACGCCGCTGGTGATCCGTGGCGCGGCACCGGTGCTCGGCTGGGCGCCGCAATTGCTGCCAGCGCCGGCAGGCGACCTCGCGACGCGGGTTCTCGATCTCTACCAGCACCGC
>NZ_JAPYKP010000279.1:0-2554 GCF_037179725.1 Mesorhizobium sp. Cs1321R2N1
GAAGCCGGCGCCGGCGCGCCGGAACAGGCCGGCCGGGCCGATCGACGCGCCGGTCGCGTAGTGGAAGGCCTCGGGCGCGCAGAGCACCAGTGCCGCCATGCCGGCGCGTTGCATCAAATGCGTGGCTCGCTGGCGGTCGACAAAACCCGTCATGAAACGTCTCCGTATGCCCCAATCGGCAACGGAGCACTGCGGGTGCGGACAATCAAGCTGGTTGCTTGATGATATTGATCCCTGCGCACGGCCTGTTTCCGCCGCGCGAGAGCAAAGTGACGCTGGAAGGCGGCGAAGTGCTCAACCGACTTCCAGGTGATCGACGAGGCGGCCTTCAACACATTGAGCGAATTGTTCGACTTAGCCGAGTTTGACGACATCCGGTTGGAACATTTCAGGCGCTGTCCGGTTGCTTCCTCGGGAAATCCAGAGGAACACGGCCATGGTGATCAGCCAAGAAGAACGTGTCGCGCATATCAGGAAGCGGGCCCACGAACTTTGGGAACGGGAAGGCCTGATGCCCGACCGTGAAAAGGCCTGCTGGGACAAGGCGGTCGAGGAGTTCGAGTCCGGCAAACTAACCGCCGGACGACAGCAGGCTGGCGCGGATGCCGCCGGCGACACGTCGGGTGCCAAACACTGACACGCCGGTAGACGTTAGAGCGGTTCAGCAGCCGATTGAGATCGGCGACCGCTCTAACTCTTTGTTTATACGCAATTCCGGATGGAAGTCGTTAAACAAGTTTCCTGGAATTGCTCACTTTTCCTGAGTTGCTTAGGCGGCCGCCCGCCTGTCATGCCGGCCTTCCCTGATTTCCTCGGCGAGCTTGTCGCAGAATGCATCGAGGTCGCCGGGGTTGCGGCTGGTGACGAGCCCCTGATCGGTCACGACCGCGCTGTCTTCCCAAAGACCGCCGGCATTGATCACGTCGGTCTTGACCGACTTGTAGGAGGTGATGCGGCGGCCCTTGGCGATCCCGGTCTCGACGAGAAGCCAGGGCGCATGGCAGATCGCGCCGACGACCTTCTTGGCGGACCAGAAGGATGTGATGAAGTCCAGAGCCTTCTGCTCGACCCGCAGCAGGTCCGGATTGATGACGCCGCCGGGCAGGACGATCGCATCGTAGTCATCCGCCCGTGCTTCGGCCAAAATCTTGTCGACGGGGACGGTCCGGCCCCAATCCTTGTGATCCCAGCCCTTGATCTCGCCGCCTTCGAGCGAAACGACGTCCACCTGCGGGCCCGCCGCGCGCAGTTTCTTCAAGGGGATTTCCAACTCGGACTGCTCGAAGCCGTTGGTTGCCAGAATGGCGACACGCTTGCCGGAAATGTCTTGTACGGAAATGTTTGGCATCGTCTTCTCCATCTGTCGGTTGATGGAGGCTAACGAGGCCTGGCGGGAAGCGTTCCTCGTGTAATTTTATGTGATTTTCCGGGAGATGATGGGCAGGTTTCGTACGACCCGCCCAGGCTGTTGGCCGCCAGAAAGCGAAAAAGCCGCAGCGAACCGCGGCTTTCGATGCTTGATTCCCTTGGAGGAAACTGGAGCGGGTGAAGCGATTCGAACGCTCGACCCCAACCTTGGCAAGGTTGTGCTCTACCCCTGAGCTACACCCGCTCACACGGCGTCTTGGCCGCAAGCCGGGCCTATATGGCTGAAGAGCGCGGCGATTGCAACAGGGAAATAGCAGGCTTTTTGCAACTCTCGAACGATGCCGGCAAACCGTCCGCGACGCGCCGATTTCATCGCTCCTTGCGCGACGGTCTTGTGTCGGCCGCCGCATTGGCCGTAAACGGCAGGGCCAAGAAACGGACGAGAAGAAGATCGATGCCGAAGACCGAAGCTGAACTGATGGCCTTTCTTGCCGAACTCGGCATCGCCGTTTCGACGATACGCCATCCGCCGCTCTATACGGTGGCCGATTCGCAGGCGCTGCGGGGCGAAATCGCCGGCGGGCACACCAAGAACCTGTTCCTGAAGGACAAGAAGGACAATTTCTTCCTGGTCACCGTCGGCGAGGACGCGGTCGTCGATCTCAAGCAGATCCACCAGTCGATCGGCGCCGCCGGCCGGGTTTCCTTCGGCAAGCCGGAGATGCTGATGGAGCTTTTGGGCGTCACGCCGGGCGCGGTCACCGTCTTCGGCGTCATCAACGACAGGGAAAACAGGGTCAAGCTGGTGCTCGACAAGGATTTGATGGACCATGCCGTGATCAACGCGCATCCACTGACCAACGAGGCGACGACATCGATCGCGGCGGCCGACCTCATCAGATTCGTCGAGGCAACCGGGCACGATGCTGCTATCTTGAAAGTCTCGGCATGATCGCCACATGGATGGCGAAGCCGATTTCCAATTGAGACATGGCGCCGAGCCGCTGGCCGGGGGCGCGACCGAAAGGGTGACGAGATGAGCGACAACAATCCGTTTGGCGGATCATTCGGAAACACTGGCGGCCAGTATGCCACCACGGTCCAGTATGGCGGAACGGCGCCGGCGCCGGCGAAGGCCGCGCTTGGCGATGCGCCCGCGGGCCCTGCCGGCGGCGATGTCATCAAG
>NZ_JAPYKP010000280.1:0-2532 GCF_037179725.1 Mesorhizobium sp. Cs1321R2N1
CGTGAAGAGTTTCGGGCGCCGGCACGCGTACGAAAGTCCCCGAGGAAGGAACCCGCGGGCCACAGGCGATGGCTATGGGGATTTCAGATTCCGGCTGATGTCAGCGGTGGCGCGACCGTCTCCGGAAAGCGCCGCGATTGATACTGACATGCCGCATTGTTGCGCTTCCGCGCGATGTTGCCGGCTCGGCGCAGGTCCGGACGTGCGCCTTTCGGCGACGGTAGTCACCATGGACACGCGTGGATCCGTCGCCGGCGGCTGAGCGCCTGCAACTGAAGGCTCGACCATGCCATGCCGGGTCATGGGACGTTCTCCCGGTTCGTCGCCGTTGCGTCCGGCGGTCCGCGCGGTTGCCTCCACCGTTCGAACGTCTCGATGACGATCATGCGTCCGCCGCAGCAAGGGCACGGCGGGCGGAAGTTGTCCGGATCGTCGAGGTTATCGTCATCGGGCGGCGCGGCGACGTCCAGGAGTTGGCGGGCGAGCGCGAGGCAGTCCTTGCGAGAGCCGCCTGCGAGCAAGCCGTAGTGACGGATGCGATGGAATCCGCGCGGCAGGACATGGAGCAGGAACCGACGAATGAACTCGTGAGTGGCAAGCGTCATGACCTGCTGCCGGTCGGCGCCGTTGCGGCGATAGTCCTTGTAGCGGAAGGTGACGACGCTCTCGTCGAAGGCGACCAGGCGCCGGTTCGAGATGGCGACCCGGTGCGTGTAGCGCGACAGATAGGCGAGCACCGCCTCCGGGCCGGCGAAGGGCGCCTTGGCGTAGACCACCCAGCGCTTCTTCCTGACGGGAGCAAGATGGCGCAGGAAGGCTTGGCGGTCGGTCAGGTGCGCCATCGATCCGAAGAAGCTGAGCCGGCCGGCGTCGTGCAGCGCGACCAGACGGGTCAGGAACAGCCGACGGAACAGCTTGCCGAGCACGCGCACCGGAAGCAGGAAGGCCGGACGCGAGGAGATCCATCGGCTTCCGTCCGGTGCGATGCCGCCGCCCGGCACGATCATGTGCAGATGCGGATGATGGGTCATCGCGGAGCCCCAGGTGTGGAGGACGGCGGTGATGCCGATCCTGGCTCCGAGGTGCTTCGGATCGGCGGCGATGGTCAGCATCGTCTCCGATGCCGCCTTGAACAGCAGGTCGTAGACGAGCGCCTTGTTCTGGAAGGCGATGTCGGTGACCTCGGCCGGCAGCGTGAACACGACATGGAAGTAGCCGACCGGCAGCAGGTCGGCCTGGCGCTCGGCCAACCATGTCCGCGCCGCTGCGCCTTGGCACTTCGGACAGTGCCGGTTGCGGCAGGAGTTGTAGGCGATGCGCCACTGGCCGCAGTCCTCGCAGGCCTCGACGTGACCGCCGAGGGCCGCGGTGCGGCAATGCTCAATCGCCGACATCACCTTGAGCTGCTGCAGTGTCAGATGCCCTGCATGGGCGGCCCGGTAGGCGGGCCCGGCGGTGCGGAAGATGTCGGCAACCTCGATCGAGGCGCGCACGCTCAGCCATCGGGCGAGATCTCTTCCGGCTTGAAGAGGCCAAGCTTGTCGAGCGGGCTCGTGACGGTGCGCACCGTGCGGGTTGCAACCTTGGTGTAGAAGGCGGTGCTATTTAGCTTGGCGTGCCCGAGCAGGACCTGGATGATCCGGATGTCGGTGCCGTCCTCCAGCAGGTGGGTCGCGAAGCTGTGGCGCAGCGTGTGCGGCCCGACCCGCTTGGCGATATCGGCGGCCTGTGCTGCCTCGACGACCACGCGATAGAGCTGGCGGGTGCTGATGGACTTCATCGCGTGCTGCCCCGGGAACAGCCAGCCGTCGCGGTGCATCACGCCCTGCTGCCGCCCAACCTTCCACCACTCACGCAGAAGCGTGAGCAGATCCTCCGAGAGCATGGCGTTGCGATACCGCCCGCCCTTGCCGCGCTCGACGCGCAGCAGCATGCGTTCGCTGTCGACATCGGTGACCTTCAGCATCGACACCTCCGCGACACGCAGGCCGGCGCCATAGGCGACCGACAGCGCGGCCTGGTGCTTGAGGCAGGTGGTGGCGTTGAGCAGCCGGGCGACCTCGTCGCGACTGAGCACCACGGGCAGGTTGCGCGGATGCGCCAGCCGGACGAGCCTGCGCGCCAGGTCCGGGCGGTCGAGCGTCTGGGTGAAGAAGAAGCGCAGCGCCGACACGATGCTGTTCATCGTCGGCACCGGGACGCCATCGTCCTGCTGCTCGATCTGGAACCGGCGCAGGTCGTCGGCGGTCGCCGTGTCCGGCGAACGCCCAAGGAATGTCGCCAGGCGTCCAATGTCGCGGAGATAGTTGCGCTGCGTCTCCCGTGAGAAACGCCGCATGTTCATGTCGTCGATCAGCCGCTGGCGCAGTGGGCTGATCGGTGCATCGAGAGCGGGGTGGGTCATGGTCAGGCTCCTTGTTGAAGAAGCCCGTCATGCTCTGCCGCTGCCGGAGGACGCTCAATGCGAGCGCGACGCACGGCCCGTAACCGCTACCTCAACCGCAGGCGCCCTCCCGCGCAGCGGGTTCGTTC
>NZ_JAPYKP010000281.1:0-2434 GCF_037179725.1 Mesorhizobium sp. Cs1321R2N1
GCGAGTTTCTGCTGCACCGCCGGCGCAACGGTCACATGCGCGGTCTGGCCGGCCGCGATGACGCCCATCGAGACCGGAGTATTCTTGCCCTCGATCATCCACAGTTCGAAGTCCTTGCCGGCGGCGCGCTCGCCGGAGACGAGAGAGAGACCGACATCGTGGCGGGCAGCGTCGTAGACCGCCAGATATTTGACGTCGCTGCCCTCGGCCGCGAGCGAGGCGACAAGGCGGGTCTGCGGCTGTGCGGCCGGTGGGTTGAGATAGGGGACGGCGATGTAGAGCACCAGCGCAGCGACAGCGGCCGCCGCAAGGCCGCGCCAGAAGGCGAGGCTGGACCACAGGCCGGCACGCGTCGCGGCGGGCGCGGCGGCGGTGGCTGAAAACAGCCGGCGATCGATCGCCGGCTTTGCCGAAGCCGGCGGCTCGATTTCCGGATAGGTTGATGCCAGCAGCGACAGCCGAACTTCCCAGCGGTCGACGAGCCGCGCGAAATCGGCTTCGGAATCGATGCGCCTGGATGCTATCTGCCGCTCTTCCGCCGACAGAACGCCAAGAACGTATTCGGCGGCGAACAGGTCGTCGCCCCCACGTTCCGGTCCGTTGTCCTCTGCCAGCGTCATCTTTCCAGACATTCTCTGAGTTTCATCAGGCTGCGGCGCAGCCAGGTACGCATCGTATTCAACGGCACGCCGTGGCGTTCCGCCAGTTCGGCATAGCTTTCGCCCTTGAGGTAAGCACCGCGGACGGCCGCCGCCCGGTCCGTTTCCAATTCATCGAGACAGTGGTGGATGCGTCCGAATTCATCGCCCGCCACCGCCATCGCTTCAGGTCCCGGCGCCGGATCGGCCACCTCGAGCGCGGCATCTATATCGACGGCAGGCTTGCGCCGCGCCCTGATGCGATCGATCGCATGATTGCGCGCGATTGCCACCAGCCAGGAGATCGGGCTCAGGTCGGAGACAGCAAAACGATCCGCCTTCGTCCAAATCTTGACGAAGACTTCCTGCAGCGCTTCTTCCGCATCTCCCCGGTCGTTCAATACACGAAGGCAAACGCCGAAAAGTTTCGCACTGGTCTGCCGGTAGAGCAGGTCGAATGCGGCCCGATCCTTCATCGAAGTCCGGACGATCAGCTTGGTGATGTCCTGCGGCGTCATGGGCGCCAAGTTAGGCAAATGCATTGTGTTTGCAACGCCCGAAATATTCCATGCACCTAAAGTTCGGGCTTCCGCACCATGCCTCGAGTCAGTGTCCCAGTTTGAAATTCAAAAGGCGGCGATCGCATTTGAGGCGATGACCCCGACATGCTACGCTTTAGCGGAAAGCAATGGAGATTTGTCATGGGATTGGTGGTCGCCAAACCTGAGGATGCCGCCACTGCCTTTGCCGATGCTTGGAACAGACATGATATGGACGACTTCGCAGCGTTGTTCGCCGACGACGCAAATTTCGTCAATGTCGTGGGCATGTGGTGGAAGAACCGCACCGAGATCGAACAGGCGCACCGCGCAACTCATGAAACCATGTTTCGTAACAGCCGATTGGAGGGTGTTGTCTCGTCGGTTGTTGAATTATCCTCGGGCCTTGCATCAGTGCACTATACATGGATCCTGACCGGCGCATCCACTCCGGACGGCTCATCCGCCGGAACACGAGAAGGCATTCTGCTTCTGGTTGTGAAGGAAGAACAGGTGGGCTGGCGGATAAAGGTTGCCCAAAACACCGACATCGTTCCGGGGGCAATTGCTCCCCGTTCCAACGCTGGAAGATAGCCGACTTACAAAGTCGCCGCTCAAATTCCAAACTGAGACACTATCGGCCTGGATTGCCAAGGGAATCGCCGCTGGCTAGCTTGGCGGAGGTGGGGGGGGGCGCGTATGTCGGTCGAACGGATCCTGTGGGAAGAAGACGCAACCGGTCTTGCCGGTCTGGTGCGCAAGGGTGAACTGTCGGCGATCGAGTTGACCGAGGCGGCGATCGCCCGTGCCGAGGCCACCCGCCCCGAAATCAATGCAACGGCAGAGCCGCTCTATGAGTCCGCGCGGACCCGCGCGAAGAGCATCGACCGCTCCTTGCCGCTGGCCGGCGTGCCCTTTGCCATCAAGGATCTCGGCATCGCCATCAAAGGGGTGCCGTCGCATGGCGGCAGCCGCATTCCGGCCTGGGTGCCCGATTTCAACTCGGTGATGACCGAGCGCTATCTCGCGGCCGGGCTGATCCCGATCGTCACCTCGACGTCGCCCGAGCACGGGCTGCGGCTGATGACCGAATCCAAAGCCTTCGGCATCACCCGCAATCCCTGGAATACCGGCCACACCACCGGCGGCTCGTCGGGCGGTTCGGCAGCGCTGGTCGCCGCCGGCGTCGTGCCGGTGGCGCACGCCTCGGATGGCGGCGGCTCGATCCGCGTGCCGTCGGCCTGCAGCGGGCTTGTC
>NZ_JAPYKP010000282.1:0-2283 GCF_037179725.1 Mesorhizobium sp. Cs1321R2N1
AAGCCGCACCGTCCAAACCGTCTGCGACGCGATCGGCCAAATTCTCAACCGCATCACACCGACAGAATGCTCACACTACTTCGAAAACTCCGGCTATGACCGAAACTAATCTCATCACGCTCTAGCTTTTCCGGCGTGTTGGTGTAGTGGGCCCAGTCGGGCGCGAAACGGTGGTCGATCAGGCCTGCAGGCGCACTGAAAACCGTCGAGCGCAATCTGCTGGGACGGTGGTCCACCGGGAAGGCGACGGCAGCGCCTTCCCGGCCGCAACATTATTCGCCGCGCATCGTCGCCTGGAAGGTCGGCAGGTGTTTCTTCTGCGCTTCCAGCATGCGTTCGCGGTAGACACCATAGATGACGTCGGTATCGTGCAACGTCACGCCGGCGATCGTCGGCGAGGCGAAGACCGGCAGTTCGATGCCGCGCTTGGCGAGTTGCTCGGCCGTGCGCGCGATCAACTCATGCGCCAGGATCATGGCGAGCACCGTCGATGAGCCCGACACCGGACGGCTCCAACCTTCGACCGGTACGATGGCGTCCTCGATCGGCGAGCAGGTGTCGATGACGAGATCCGCCGCGTCGGCCAGCCGCTTGCCGGAGGAGTGCGTCGCCGGTTTGTCGAGATTGTTCTTGCTGGTCACCGCGACGACGAAGATGCCGCGCTTCCTGGCATAGAGAGCGGTGTCGATGCCGGACGAATTGCGCCCGCTGTGGCCGAAGATGATGATCGAATCGCCCTTGTTGAGCGGCTGGTGGTCGAGGAATTTCTCGGCATAGTTTTCAGTTCGCTCCAGCCACAGAAGCTCGCGCACCCCGCCGGCGCCGAGCACGTTGTGCCACATAACGCGCGGGTCGGTCAGCGGATTGAAGCCGACATAGCTGCCGTAACGCGGGAACACTTCCTGCACAGGCAGCACCGAATGGCCCGAACCGTAGAGATGGACCAGCCCGCCGCCTTCCAGCGAGTCGGCAAAGCGGCTGGCGGCCTGGCCGAAGGCCTCTTCATTGGTTTTCGCGGCCTTGTCGATGAGAGCGGCGAGACGGTGGATGTAGAGATCGGACACGTGGGTACTCCTGTTTAAAGATCTGCTTGGGAGGGTGGATCAGCTTCGCGGATTGGACGGGACGCGCCCGGCGCGCAGCGTCGAGCGGATTTCGTAGCGGTCGCCGCGCATGATGGAGACGGTGAATTCGAACGGGCCGCGCTCGTCGGTGGTGATGCGCTCGACGATGAAGGCGGGGCTGCCGGCGGGCAGGTCGAGCAGTTCGGCATCCGCCGCGCCAACCGCGCCGACGCGGTAATTTTCCCGCGCGGCCGCCGGCACAATGCCGTAGTGACGCTCCAGCGCCTCGTAGAGCGAACCCTGCAGCAGGCCGGCGTCGAGGAAGCCCGGCACGCGCGCGGCCGAAAGCTGCGCCGTCTGGATGCCGATCGGCTCGCTGTTGCCCAACCTGAGACGCCGGATGCGCACCACCGGATCGCCCTCCTCGATCTCCAGCGCGCCGGCGGCCGCCGCATTGGCTGATGTCAGACCGCAGTCGAGCAGGCGCGAGCCGGCGACCACGCCCATATTCCCCATTTCCTGGGTGAAGCTGGTCAGCTCGCGCGTGCCGGCCACCAGCGTGGTGGAGCGCACGAAGGTGCCGCGGCCATGCTCGCGCCGCAGCAGCCCGCCTTCTTCCAGATTGCGCAGGGCGTGGCGCAAGGTGATGCGGCTGACACCGAACAGGGCACACAGCCGGTCTTCCGCCGGGATCTGGTCGCCGGTCGCCCATTCGCCGCTCTTCACGATGGCGCGGATCGCCTCCTCGACCTGATACCAGAGCGGCTCCGGCCGTCTCCGGTCCGGCTGCTGAAAACTCGCTTGGCTCATCGCACCTGTCTCCACTCTTTCCCCGCGCGACCAGCCAATGCCGCGCCGATAAGGCCGGCGCCCGGGCCGAACCGGCCGGACCGAACCTCGATGCCACGCAGATGCGACGGCAACTGGCGCCGCAGCGCGGCAAGCAGCGGTGGTCGGATTACGTCCAGCGCCTCGGCCAGTCCTCCCGAAATCAGAACCGCCTGCGGATCGAGCAGCGCCACGGCGCCGGCAAGCGCGGTGCCGAGCCGCCGCGCCGGCACTTCCAGCAAGGTCTGCGCGGCGAGTTCCCCGCCTTGGGCGGCGGCGATCAGCTGGCGGCCATCGGCGAGGCCAATCTGGGCGGCAAGCGCATCGAGTGCCCGGCCCGAGGCGACGCGCTCCAGCCAGCCACTGCGCTCCTCGCCATGATCCTTGATGT
>NZ_JAPYKP010000283.1:0-2263 GCF_037179725.1 Mesorhizobium sp. Cs1321R2N1
AGGAACGCCTCGATAAAGCTCATCTGTCCCGTCCGCTTCACCGCCATCGCAAATCCCTCCGAGCCATAATCGAAGTGAATCACAATGCCAGAATTGCGCAACAGGCCCCTTGTGGGAGAAGGTGGCCGAGCGAAGCTCGGTCGGATGAGGGGTGCTCCAGCTTGACGCCCGCGCTCCGTCCAAGACCCCTCAACCGTCTCGGCGCTGCGCGCCGATCCACCTTCTCCCACAGGGGGAGAAGGGAAGACATGGTGGTGCTGGCTCATCATCAATTCCCCGCCTGTTGCTGCGGCAAGAGATAACCGGTGGTCGAGCGGGCCAGCACCAGATAGCGCGCGGCAACGGCCTTGACCTCGTCGGTGGTGACCTTGCGGATGCGGTCCGGCCATTGCTGCACGTCCTGCACGTTGCCGCCGGTGGCGAGTGTCGAACCATAGATATTGGCCATGGAGTCCTGCTTGTCGCGGGCAAAGATCATTGACCTGACATAGCGGTCCTTGGCTTTTTCGAGCTCATCCGGGGTCACGCCGTCGCTGGCGATGCGCGCCACCTCGGCATCGACCGCGGCTTCGACGTCGGCCAGCTTGGCGTCGCCGCGCGGCGCGCCGTAGACGGTGAAATTGGTGTCGTCGAGCATGGTGCCCTGGAAGTACGCACCGGCGCTGGAAGCGATGCCCTGCTTGATGACGAGCGCCTGGTAAAGCCGGCTGCGATTGCCACCGCCAAGGATCTCGGCGAGCAGATCGAGCGCTTCGGCCTCGCCAGGCTTGGCGGTGTGATAGGAGGGCACGACCCATTGCGTCGAGAAACTCGGCACGCTGACGCGGGCGTCGGAGAGCGTCACGGTGCGCCTGGTGTTCTGCTCCGGCTCGACCGGGCGGACGCGCGGCGGCAGATCCGGCCCGCGGGCAACCTTGCCATAGGTCTTTTCGGCCAGCGCCTTCACCGTTTCCGGTTGGACGTCGCCGGCCACGATCAGCACAACGTTGTTGGGCCGGTAATATTTGTTGTAGAAGGCGACGGCGTCGATGCGGTTCAGCTGTTCCATCTCCTGCATCCACCCAATAACCGGAATGCGATAGGGCTGGTTCTGCCACAGTGTGGCGTCGACCTCCTCGTCGAGCACCGCCTGCGGATTGTTGTCGATGCGCGAGCGGCGCTCCTCCAGGATCACATCGCGCTCGGTCTTGATGACGTCGTCGGTGAGGATAAGGTTGCGCATGCGGTCAGCCTCGAAGCTCATCATCAGCTCAAGATCCGACGGCGCCACGGTCTCGTGAAAAGCGGTGTAGTCGTAGGAGGTGAAGGCGTTGTTGGAGCCGCCAATGTCGGAGACGGCGCGGTCGAACTCGCCGGCTTCGTGATGGGCCGTCGCCTTGAACATCAGATGCTCGAAGAAATGAGCGATGCCGGATTTGCCCGGCGGTTCGTCGGCGCTGC
The DNA here is from genome assembly GCF_037179725.1 of Mesorhizobium sp. Cs1321R2N1. Lineage (NCBI taxonomy): Bacteria > Pseudomonadati > Pseudomonadota > Alphaproteobacteria > Hyphomicrobiales > Phyllobacteriaceae > Mesorhizobium > Mesorhizobium sp. Cs1321R2N1. Next base: position 1,441 of record NZ_JAPYKP010000283.1, read on the forward strand.
CGATTTTGTACCAGACCATATGGGTGACGATTGGCGCGCGATGGTCGGGAATGACGACCACTTCCATGCCGTTGTCGAGCAGGAAGTCCGTGACCTTGAACTCGGCCGGCACAGTGTCTGGCAATACGGCGTTGTCCGCCAGCACAGGGTCGGTCATGAACAAAGCCAGCGACGTCGCCAGCAGCGTTGCCCTCAGCCACTCAGTCTTGGATGTCATCGATGGCTCCGGTTTCATGCAGCGACGATAGGCAAGGCGCTGGCGACAAGCAAAGTGAATTGTTGGCCATGTTTGGCGGCAAAGGCGGCGGCAAAGAGGCCACTGCTGAAAGAGGCTTGTCAGGCAGCTTCGATGAAGCGGATGACAGTCTCGCCGTAGTTGCGCTCATCAAGCACGGAAAAGCCCGGGCCCGGCTCGAAGGGAACCGACGCCGTCTCCTCGATCACGCAGAGCGCCCCGGGGCGCAGCCAGCCGCCGGCCATGGCCGACCGCAGCGCGCGCTCGCCAAGGCCCTTGCCATAGGGCGGATCGGCAAAGACGAGACCGAACGGCGCCAGCGTGCCCGCCTCGCCAAGGCCCGTTGCATCGCGGCGGAAGATCTTGGTGCGTCCGGTCAGGCCGAAGGCCTCGACGTTGTCGCGGATCAGGCCACGGCCTTCGGCCGATTCCTCGATGAAGACGCCATAGGATGCTCCGCGCGACAGGGCCTCCAGACCAAGCGCGCCGGTGCCGGCGAACAGGTCGAGCACGCGCGCGCGCTCCAGTTGCCCGGCAAAGCGATGCGCCAGAACGTTGAAGACGGCCTCGCGGGTGCGGTCGGTCGTC
>NZ_JAPYKP010000284.1:0-2260 GCF_037179725.1 Mesorhizobium sp. Cs1321R2N1
TCCGGAGACGGTCGCGCCACCGCTGACATCAGCCGGAATCTGAAATCCCCATAGCCATCGCCTGTGGCCCGCGGGTTCCTTCCTCGGGGACTTTCGTACGCGTGCCGGCGCCCGAAACTCTTCACGGCAGCAGACCGGCAGCTTCAAGGGCATGCCCAGTGGACGGTCCGCCGGACATGTGCTCCATGGCAGGTGACGAAGCGGTGGGGAAGAAGTGAAGCGCGTTTTTCGATTGTTTGCTGCGGCGATCGCGGCGTCCGCCATGAGCGGTTGCACCAGCATTTCCTACTACGCGCAATCGCTGGAGGGTCATGTCCGGATCATGGCCGCGCGCGAAGACGTCGGAAAACTGATCAAGGCCCCTTCTACCCCTGCGGCATTGCGCACCAAATTGACGTCGGCGAGCGCCATAAGGCGGTTCGCGACAGACGAGCTGGCGCTGCCCGAAAACAGCAGCTACCGCAGCTATGTCGACATCCACCGGGATGCAGTGACCTGGGCCGTCTTTGCCGCGCCGCAATTCTCGCTCACCCCAAAAACATGGTGCTTTCCGGTTTTCGGCTGCGTTCCGTACCGGGGTTACTTCGATCGGAAATCCGCGACCGAAAGCGCCGTCGCACTTCATGAACAGGGGCTGGACGTCTATGTCACCGGCATCACCGCGTATTCTACGCTGGGCTGGTCCAGTGACCCGCTGCTCAGCACCATGCTGCGTCAGGACGACACCTATCTCGCGAGCCTCATCTTTCATGAACTGGCGCATCAGCGTCTTTATGTGAACGGCGATTCCGCATTCAATGAGGCTTTCGCGGTTGCCGTCGAGACCACCGGCACAAGAAAATGGCTCCGCGCGGCCGGCGATCGCGCCGGATTGCGCCGCTATGAAGCCGATCGCAAGCGCAGCGCCGATTTTCTCGGACTGGTGTCGAAAACGCGCGACGAGTTGCGGCAGGTCTATGAAAGCTCCCGTACGCCAGATGAGATGGCGGCAGCCAAGGCAGCCACGTTCGACAGGCTGCGGATGCGCTACCGGCAAATGCGCGACAGACGCTGGGCCGGATACCGGGGATACGACGCCTGGTTCGATGCCCCGATCAACAATGCAAAGCTCGCCGCGACTTCTGTCTACGGCGAACAGGTCCCGGCGTTTCTTCGCCTGTTCAATTTATGCTCCGGCGATTATCCGAGGTTCTACGCTTCCGTCCGACGGATCGCGAATTTGCCCGAACCGGCCCGTGCCGAAGCGCTCAAGGCCGCGACTTCGTGTGATTGATTTGAACGAGCACGGGGACTTTTGACGGACTCCGATGTCAGCCCCGGCCGCAAGCGGATGGCTCTAAGCCTGGCTCGCCAACAGTGACGTTCCGGCGTCTGCGTCGAGCGCAAAGCGCTCGCAGTGCTCGCCGTCGGACTCATCGATGAAGCTCTCGATATGTTTGAAGCCGAGCTTCGCCAGGATCCGCAGCGACGCGAAATTGTGCGTCACCGCCTCGGCCGTCAGTTGGTCAAGCGCCAGGGTCTCAAAAGCATAGCGAATGACTTCGCGCGCGGCCTCGCTGCCCAGTCCCTGTCCCCAATGCGCACGCGCCAGCACAAATCCCAATGCGGCTGCCTTGGCGTCGGTTGCGAAAGACAGGGTTATCGTCCCGATCGCCTCCGATGCCCGGTCCATGGACCACTGGATCGCCTTGCCATCGGCGAAGCGCTGACGCGAACGGGCCAACCATCGCTCGCCCGCGCTTACGTCCTCGGGAACGGGATCGCCGGCAAGCGAGGCGGATTCGACATCCATCGCCCGCGCAAACCATGCCGGGATATCCCGTTCGCTCGGCGCCCGCAGCACGAGCCTTGGTGTGGTGAGCCTGGGAACTGCTTTCATCGGAGGCATTTTCGACCCGGGGCGGCGCCAATGCAACGGCGCTGAAAGGCGCGCCGCTAATGGCCAGACGGCCTTCGGCTCCAAGATACGCCCGATCGCCTTCAGCGCCGCGCATTACATCCAGCGCCTCAATCGGTCCGGGGCCACCCGGCTGCTGTCGGTCAGCGAGTGGCATAAGATTTCGTGATGGCGCCAGCCCACCATAGGGCGGGACAATGGTAACGCCTCGGAGATTTGCAATGAACGGCCGTTATGGGGCCGTAGAACGAACCCGCTGCGCGGGAGGGCGCCTGCGGTTGAGGTAGCGGTTACGGGCCGTGCGTCGCGCTCGCATTGAGCGTCCTCCGGCAGCGGCAGAGCATGACGGGCTTCTTCAACAAG
>NZ_JAPYKP010000285.1:0-2173 GCF_037179725.1 Mesorhizobium sp. Cs1321R2N1
AAGCCGCACCGTCCAAACCGTCTGCGACGCGATCGGCCAAATTCTCAACCGCATCACACCGACAGAATGCTCACACTACTTCGAAAACTCCGGCTATGACCGAAACTAATCTCATCACGCTCTAGCGTTCCGATCGGCCGAAGCGCCGTTCGAGATAGGCCTGGCCGAATTCCAGCGCGATCGACAGGATCCAGTAGATCATCGAGGCGGTGATCAGCATCTCGATGTGGCGGAACTCCGTCTGACCCATCGTGCGGGCGAGATACATGATCTCCCAGACGCCGACGACCGATACCAGCGAGGAATCCTTCAGCATGGCGATGAACTGGTTGCCGGTGGGCGGAATGATGACGCGCATGGCCTGCGGCAGGATGACCAGCGCCATGGTCTGGCCGGGACTCAGACCGAGCGCCGTTGCGCCTTCGCTTTGGCCGCGCGGAATGCTTTCGATGCCGGCGCGGAATATCTCGGTCATGTAGGCGCCATAACACAGCGACAGCGCCACGATGCCGGCCGGCACCGCGCCGATCACGTAGCCGACCTGCGGCAGGCCGAGATAGATGATGTAGATCTGCATCAGCAACGGCAGGCCGCGAAACAGCGACGTGTAGAAGGTGGCCAGTCCGTAAACGATGCCGTTGCCGGTCAGTTTGGCGATGGCGCCGACAAGCGCGATCAAGGTCGCGATAAGGATCGAGATCGCCGAAATGTAAAGCGTCGTGGTAACGCCCTGGGTGATCAGGAAGCCGACCTTCCTGGCGATGAAGGCAAAGGAGAGGTCGAAGGAATAGAAGAACAGCATCAGCAGCGCGAACAGCTCGATCCAGACGCCGGCGATCTGCTGGCGTCGGGGCAGGAGCAGCAGCAGCTTGCAGTTCACGAGCACCAGGAGCGCGATCAACACGGCCGAGAGGGCGCGCGACAGGGCTGGGTTGGCATGCAACCAGTCGGATGCAAGCGGCATCAACGAGCCGATCCAGCTCGACTTGATACCCATGGCGTAGAGGACCGCGGCCAGCAGCGCCGGAAAAAGCGCCGCCGCGGCGTGGCGAACGAGCCCTGGATAGGAGAGCATCAGCCTGCCGATCATGCCGTCACCTTGTCCTTGGCGGTGGCGCGGCGTTCCCGCCACCAGTCCTGCGCCTGCAGTTTCCAGTAGGTGAGCTGCGCGGCGGCCAGGCCGGCGTTGCCGCCGGCCCAGCTCAGTCCGAACGGCGCGAACTGCCGGTACCGGTCCGAAGCGCCCAGAATGCCCTCCGCGACAATTTTTCCGGCAATCGCCGTGGTGTTGAGGCCATGGCCACCGAAAGCGGTGCAGTACCAGACGCCTGATCGCAGCTTTCCGATCTGGGGCATCAGATGCCGGGCGTAGGACATCAGCCCGGACCAGGCCAGCTCGGTCCTGAGGCCGGCAAGCTGCGGGTAGGTGCCGACCATCTCACGGCGCAACTCGTGCGCCAGCGCGTCGGCGGAAGCGGCGCGCGTGGTGATGCGCCCGCCCCACAAAAGGCGATTGCCGCCCTCGACCAGGCGATAATAGTCACCGGCCCGCCTGTTGTCGCCTACGGCATCCGCGGTGGCGACCGCTTGTGCAATGAGGCGGGGAGCCGCCTCGGAAACCATCACATAGGTCGCGATGGGCAGAAAGGCGCGGTAGAGCTGGCCGAATACCGGGCCGGTGTAGCCGCCGGTCGCGAGCACTATCTGGGGTGCCCGAAGCGTGCCCTGTCTGGTGCGAAGCATCTTTTGCGACCCCGAGAGATCGCATTCTACGACCTCCGAGCTTTCATGGATTTTGCCACCCAGGCGCTCGATCTCGTCAGCCAGGCAACGCAGATAGTTCAGCGGATGGATGTGAAAGGCGTTCGGGTCGCGCAGGCCCTGGTGGTAACGGACGGACTTCAGCACCGCGCGGACGTCTTCTCTATCGAGATACTGAAGTTCATAGCCATGGTCGCGGGCCATCTGGTCGGCATAGGCCTTCAGCGCATCGCCGTCGTCGTAGCGCAAGACGCTGAGCAGGCCGGCACGCGGCAGGGCGGCCGATATTCCGAGCGTCTCGATGGTGTCGCGCACGAATTCCACGCCTTCGATCGACAGCCGGTGCAGGTCGCGCGCCGCCTCCCCGCCGACCCGTGCGGCGATATTGTCGCCGCCGGTGGCGAAGCCGGGC
>NZ_JAPYKP010000286.1:0-2159 GCF_037179725.1 Mesorhizobium sp. Cs1321R2N1
ACGCAGCGGCGTCAGACGGGCATTCTTGTGGATGTTCATTCGGACCCTCCGATCTGTACTGAAGCCTGGTAACTCCAGTCTCCTCGGTTCGGTCCGAATGGACAACCTCCCGAAAGCTCACACCTAGGCCATCCGTTGCGAAACGCCTGGCGTGCCTCCCCGCCGCGCCGAAGCATCCATGACACTAAATTCTAGTGACATGATATACAACCCAATTGCGGTTGATCTTGCTTGGTTTTCAAGCCGTTGCGGTGACTTTAGACCCGCCTTGTGACGCCAGGGACACAGAAGCGTGGCTTGCCTGCCCGGAGGCTTGCAGCCGGGATCCGACGACGCCGGCGGTTGCCCGAGGCGCGGTATGGCCTGTCATCGTCGATCACTCCTATGTCGATAACATTACTATACTTAATCTTCGGCGCGCGGAACGTGATTTTAAATTCTTCCCCATTTTAAGCATCGATTTGCTGGAGGAGGTGCCAAATCGGAATTCTCGTTCAAACCTGTCGGTATCTGGAACGGTCGAGGTATCAAGCCCAAAGCTGGCGGCCTCGCCGCTCCTGAGCCAGGGCAACCGCCCTGTCCGCCACGGCGGCCCGCCGCCAGTGGCTTTTTTCCAACATGCCGTTCTTCCTTGGAAGGATTTAACTCTACAAGAACCATAGAATTAGCTGACTATGAACTGGCAATCCGGTTTTCCCCTTTTCAAGGAGCCTTTCATGTCCAGCATTTCACGCCGCGTCATTCTCCTGTCTTCCGTTGCCCTTGCCGGCGCCGCCTTCCTCGGCCCGGCCATGGCCGACGGCCTCAAGATCACCATCGGCTACCAGACGGTGGTCGAGCCCTCGAAAGTGCCGCAGGCCGACGGTGCTTATGAAAAGGCCACCAAGGCCAGCATCGACTGGCGCAAGTTCGATTCCGGTGCCGATGTCATCGCCGCCGTCGCCTCCGGCTCGGTCGATATCGGCTATGTCGGCTCGAGCCCGCTGGCGGCCGCCGCCAGCCGCGAACTGCCGATCCAGGCCATCTTCGTGGTTGGCCTGATCGGACCGTCGGAAGCGCTGGTCGCCCGCGACGGCGCCGGCATCGGGAAAGTTGCCGACCTCGCCGGCAAGAAGGTCGCCGTGCCCTTCGCGTCGACGACGCATTACAGCCTGCTTGCCGCACTCAAGCATGAGAATGTCGATCCGAAATCGGTCGAGATCCTCAATCTAAGGCCGCCGGAAATCGCCGCTGCCTTCACGCGTGGCGACATCGACGCCGCCTATGTCTGGGACCCGGCGCTGGGCCAGATCAAGACGTCGGGCAAGGTGGTGCTGGATTCCGCGCAAGTCGCCGCCTGGGGGGCGCCGACCTTCGACGCCTGGATCGTGCGCACCGACTTCGCCGAAAAGAATCCGGAAGCCGTACGCGACTTCGTCAAGGTGACGGGTGCGGCCTATGCAGGGTATCTCGCCAAGTCCGACGCCTGGTCGGTGTCGTCGCCGCAGGCCGCTGAGATCGCCAGGCTGACCGGCGCCAAGCTCGAAGAGGTGCCGGAGCTGCTGAAGGGTTATGCCTTCCCCACCCTGGAAGAGCAGGCCTCCGACAAATTCCTCGGCGGCGGCACGGTCAAGGCGATCGCGGCGGCATCCGCCTTCCTCAAGGAGCAAGGCAAGGTCGATGCCGTGCTGCCGGACTATTCGAAATACGTGACATCGAAATACGTCACCGAGGCGCTGGCCTCGAACTGACGTCTCGCACACGCGGCTCACCCTCCCTGACGCCGTGTGTTGCCTGCCCCGAAGCCGCTGACAGGCGCGGTTTCGGGGCAGGCGGATTTCCCTCTAATCGGCGAGGGCCCATGCCGCATCTCGTGCTCGACAATATCTCCATCCACTATGATGGCCAGCCGGCACCCGCCGTCGAGCATGTCTCGATCGGTGTCGACAAGGACGATTTCGTCGTTCTTGTCGGCCGCTCGGGCTGCGGCAAGACCTCACTGCTCAATGTCGCCGCCGGCCTTGTCGTGCCTGCGCGCGGCACGGCTTCAGTGAACGGCCGGCCGATCAGCGGGCCCGGTTCGGATCGGGCGGTGGTGTTCCAGAACGATGCTCTGTTTCCCTGGCTGACGGCGCGCGAAAACGTCGCCTTCGCGCTCAGGCTGCGCGGTGTCAGGCCAG
>NZ_JAPYKP010000287.1:0-2127 GCF_037179725.1 Mesorhizobium sp. Cs1321R2N1
ATGCCGGCGAAGTGTCGTTCGGCGCCGCGGGCGCCGAACGCAAGCTCACCAATGTCGCGGCGGGCTCGGCCGACACAGACGGCGTCAACGTCTCGCAGCTGCGCGGCGTCTCGCAAAACGTGTCCAACCTGTTCGGCGGCACCACCACGGTCAATCCCGACGGCTCGATCACCGGCCCGACCTACACCATCCAGGGCAACAATTATTCGACCGTCTTTGATGGCTTCACCGCCGTCGACAATGCGCTGACCAACATCAACAATGGCGGCGGCATCAAGTATTTCCACGCCAATTCGGGGCTGGCCGACTCGATCGCCGGCGGTGCCAACGCCGTGGCGATCGGGCCGGAGAGCGTGGCGAGCGGCACAGACAGCCTGGCCGCGGGCCATGGCTCGACAGCCGCCGGGCAAGGCGCCGTCGCACTCGGCCAGGGCGCACAGGCCAACAACGCCAGCGATGTGGCGCTCGGTTCGGGCTCGGTGTCGCAGACCGCGGTCGGCACGCCCAACACGGTCATCAACGGCAAGACCTATGCCTTTGCCGGGACCACCCCGACCGGAACCGTCAGCGTCGGCGACGCCGGCTCCGAGCGGACGATCACCAATGTCGCCGCCGGACGCGTTTCTTCCGGCAGCACCGATGCGATCAACGGGTCGCAGCTCTACGCCACCAACACGGCGATCGAGGATCTGACCAAGACGATCGGCGGCATCGGCGGCACCGTCCAGAACACCGTGCAATACGACACCATCAACAATCCGGACGGATCGACGACCAAGACCAACAAGATAACGCTGCAGGGCGGCGACCCGAATGCGCCTGTCGTCATCTCCAATGTCGGCCCGGGCGTTGCCGGCACCGACGCGGTCAACGTCAACCAGCTGAACCTGAACCTGGCCCAGAGCAAGACCTACACCGACCAGGTGGCGGTCACGACGTTGCAGCAGGCCAACAATTATACCGACCAGAAACTGGGCCAGCTCAATTCCGACATCAGCGGCATCAGGGACGAAGCCCGGCAAGCGGCGGCAATCGGACTGGCTGCGGCCTCGCTGCGCTATGACGACCGTCCCGGCAAGCTGAGCGTGGCGGCCGGTGGTGGTTTCTGGCGGGATTCGAGCGCGTTTGCCTTCGGCGCCGGCTACACCAGCGAGGACGGCCGCATCCGTGGCAATGTGTCGGGCACGGCGGCGGGTGGAAATGTCGGTGTCGGCGCCGGCCTGAGCTTCACCTTGAACTGAGGTGGACAACAGGGCGGCAATGAACAGGCGAACCGGCCATGACAGGCTAGACGCGAATCCGGGAAGACCGTCTGGTTTCCCCGGATTTGCCTTGGCATGCCTGACCTGCCTGGCGCTTGCCGGCGGGCTGGCGCCGGCTGCCGGGCAGGTGGCTTCGCCCTACAGGATCAAGCCCTCCGACGTGGTCGTGCCTCCCGACGTGAAGCTCGGACAATACCAGCGCACCATCCGTCCGTTCGAGAACTGGACGCTGATCTGCGACGAGAACCTCAAGGCGCGCAAGAAGGTCTGCAACGTCTCGCAGGTGATCGAGGACGGCGCCGGCAAGATGGCGTTCAGCTGGTCGCTCGCGGCCACCCAGGATGGCAAGCCCTACATGATCCTGCGCACCGCGCCGAACGCCAGGAGCGATGGGCTGGTGTCGCTGAAGTTCGATGGGCGCGCCGAACCGATCGACGTGCATCTGAACGGCTGCAACGAAATGGTCTGCGTCGGCATGCTGCCGGTGGGACCCCTGATGCGCCAGGAGATCGCGCAGAAGGCAACGCCGGCGATTTCCTACCCGACCGTCGACGGCCAGACCATTACCGTCACCGCAACGCTCAACGGGCTGTCCGAGGCCCTTGCGCCAGTCAAATAACCGAGGCAGCACCGTGAGCCAGCAAGACCCATTCATCTCCGCGACGCGCAGCAATCCGACCGTCGAGCCGGACCGCAGAAGGATCGTCGAGCCGGACCGCAAGGGGAGTGTCGAGCCGCAGCGGCGGTGGCCGCGCATCGCGGGATTGTCGCTGCTGGGGCTGGTCATGATGGGCATCGGCTTCGCCGGCGCGAACTATGCCGCGATCGCCGGCCTGGTCGGCAGCCCGACGGCCGCTCAGGCCGA
>NZ_JAPYKP010000288.1:0-2069 GCF_037179725.1 Mesorhizobium sp. Cs1321R2N1
GTCAGGCTCCTTGTTGAAGAAGCCCGTCATGCTCTGCCGCTGCCGGAGGACGCTCAATGCGAGCGCGACGCACGGCCCGTAACCGCTACCTCAACCGCAGGCGCCCTCCCGCGCAGCGGGTTCGTTCCCCGGCCCTATATTGGCGGCGTCATGTCTGGACTCCATCACCAAATCTCGCCCACCCCCTGACTCTTTTCCCGATCCTCAAACGTCTTAGCTACAGTGAAACACTGGAGCAGGTCGATGAGCCTCAGGGATAAGAATATCGTGGTCACCGGCGGCAGCCGTGGGCTTGGCCTCGGATTGGTCGAAGCGCTGGTCGAGCAGGGCGCCAGCGTGACCGTGGTCGCGCGGGGCGCCGAGGCGCTGGAAGCGGTCGGTGTGCGGCTTGGGGTCGCCACCATTGCGGCCGATGTCACGGACGAGGACGCGGCCTATCGCATTCTTGGCGAGGTTCGCCCAGACATAGTGGTGCTGAATGCCGGTGCCACGCCCCGGATGGGGCGGCTGGACCAGTTGAAGTGGGAGGATTTCTCCGTCGCCTGGGAGACCGACGTCAAGGCCGGGCTCTACTGGCTGCAGGCGGCGCTGAACCTGCCGCTCAAGCCAGGCAGCCGGGTGCTGGTGGGGTCGAGCGGAGCCGCCGTCACCGGATCGCAGATGTCGGGCGGCTATGGCGGCTCCAAGCGGATGCTGTGGTTCATGGCCAAATACGCCAATGGCGTGGCGCGGGAGAAGGGCCTCGGCATAGGCTTCCAGGCGATCGTGCCGCGGCAGATGATCCTCGGCACCGGAATCGGCGACGCGGCGGCCGGCGCCTATGCCGGCTCGATGGGCATCACGCCGGAACAATTCGTCACCCGCTTCGGCGCGCCGATGCCGCCCCGGGCTTTCGGCGACAGGGTGGTTTCCGTCCTGGAAGACCCGCAATATGCCGAGGGCGTCGTCTTCGGCCTCAGCGGCGACGCGGGCGTGACGATCATGGAGGCTCCTTGAGCGAGGGAAAGCCAGCCGTGGAGCGCGACCGGCAGGAGGGGCTGCTTGCCCTTGCCGCCGCCTTGCGGCCGGAGCTGCACCGCTATTGTTCGCGGCTGATGGGATCGGTCATCGACGGCGAGGATGTGGTGCAGGATACGTTCGCGCGCGCCTTCATTGCCCTGGACGAGTTGCGCGAGGTGCCGCAGCTCAGGCCCTGGCTGTTCCGGATCGCCCACAACCGCGCGCTGGACCTGTTGCGCAGCCGCGCGATCCGTGCCGCCGAGCCCATCGAGGCGGCGCTGGAGATTGCCGACGAGGCCGACCCGGTGGAGATGCTGATGCGCAGGCAAGCCGTGCAAACCGCCGTGTCGCGCTTCGCGGAGCTTCCGGTGCCGCAACGCAGCGTGATCATCCTGAGGGATGTGCTCGACGAGCCACTGGCCGACATCGCCGCCTTGCTTGATATCACGGTCGATGCGGTGAAGGCGCATCTGGCGCGCGGCCGCGCCCGGCTTCGGCGGATCAACGCCGAGGCCAAGCCGCTCCCCGATGCGCGCATCGCGTTCGCGGCAACCGTGCGCTACGTCAATCTGTTCAACCAACGCGACTGGGACGGCTTGCGCGCGCTGCTCGCCGACGATGTGCAGCTCCATCAGTCCATGCACCCGCCGCGCGCGGGCGCCGCCGACGTCGGCATGTTCTTCACGATCTACGCCAAGAGCGACGGCTTGTGGCTCAGGCCGGCATGGGTCGAGGGCCGCGAGGTGATCGCGGTGTTCGAGGACCGGGCCGCCGCGAAGCCAAGTCATTTCATGTGGCTGGAATGGCGCGAAGGCCGGATCAGCTTCATTCGCGACTACCGTTATGTCCGCTACATTCTCGAGGACGCGGAACTGGTGCTGGCAAGGCAAGCCGGATCTGGTGGCAATGGACGCCGATAGGCGACAGCAGGTCGCGGGCCGGATCGACGCCTGACGGCGGGCGTGGGCCGCCGCATCAAAGGCGAGGCGTCATGCTTTACGACGGGATCAGGGAGGAGACCTCGCGGTCGGACGGCCGCTCGCTCGTCGCCAGCCCCTCGGCCACGCCGG
>NZ_JAPYKP010000289.1:0-2060 GCF_037179725.1 Mesorhizobium sp. Cs1321R2N1
AGTCCGGCGCGCGCCAGCTGCAGCGCTGTCGTCAGCCCGGCCAGTCCGGCGCCGACGACGGCCACGTCACATTGCGCCTCGCCTTGCAGCGGAGGCCTCGTCTTCCGGTCGGTCAGAGTGCGGGCGTAATAGGTGTCCGGATAGGCCATCGATGACTTTGCGGTGAGGGGATGCGTTTGGTGTTCCCGCCGGCTGCCGAGGGACAGCCGGCGGGAATGACTTTACTTGGCGCTGTAGTCCTTGCCGTACCACTTCGTGGTCAGCGCGGCGAGCGTGCCGTCCGTCTTCATCCCGGTGATGATGCCCGCGACCTTTGCGGTCCACTCGGGATCCTTCTTCTCGGCGATAACGACGAGCGGCTCGCGGAAAGCGTACTCGCCTTCCAGGATCTTCACGGGATAGCCGTTCTTGATGGCATTCTGCGCCGTCTGCTCCGGGGCGATCACGGCGTTCAGGCGCACGCCGTCGCCAAGCCGCAGGTCATCGAAGGGAAGCATGGAATCCGCATAGGTGCGGATCTCGCCCGGCTCGAGCTTGTATTCGATGGGAGCCAGGCCGGGTGCGTCGATTTCGAGCTTGCGGCGGATGAAATCCTCCGAGGTGGTAGCCGTCTCGACGCCGATGATCTTGCCGTTGAGATCGGCGACCGATTTCGCGCCGCTGTCCTTGTGCAGGACGTAGACATAGGGGCTGTAATAATAGATGCCGACAAAGTCGATCACCTTGGAACGGGCTTTCGTCGGCGTCACCGATCCGACGCCGAGGTCGTAGCGTCCCTGCCAGCGCCCGCCGGTCAGCGTCGCCCAGTCGGGCGTTTCGAACGAGACCTCGACACCAAGGCGCTTGCCGATCTCGCGCGAGACATCGATGTCGAAACCGGCGAGTTCGTTGCTGTCGTTGAGAAAGCTCTGTGGTGGCCAGGCCGCGTTGGTGGCGATGACCATCGCCTTTTTCGACGTGACGCGGTCCAGGGTTTCCCCCGCCATGGCAGCCGTTGTGATCGCGAATGTCGCCGCGGCAAGAACGGCTAAATCGAGTAGCTTTTTCAAAGTTATCCCTCCCTTGTGGTTGAAACTGATAGGATGCTTGACGTCGGATCTCAGCGCTTTCAGCCACAGCTTCAACGTGGACCGGCTTCGGTTTGTGCCCACCACAGCCGAAGCTGGTTCCCCTGATGGACCGGCGTTTGTGACCCCAGACAGTCAGGTCGCAAAAGGAAGGGTTCTACCCGGCGAAATGCGGGATAATGGCGATCGCGCAGTCATTGCGTGCCTTGAGACGGCAAAGTGCCGGATATGTTCGCTTTGTTCCGTCCGCGCCGACCCGTCTTCCGGATTGTCGCGGGGGCTGTTCAGCCGATAGGATCGCGCGGCGGGTGTGATGGTTGCAGCGCGGATCGAGCGAGAGGATTTGTTTGTGGAATTGACCGAGAAGGATCGTCAGCTGCTCGCGCTGATGCAGAAGAATGCGCGTGAGCCGGTCGCGTCACTGGCACGTCAGCTCGGCGTATCGCGGACAGCGTTGCAGGAGCGGATCCAGAAGCTGGAGGCCGGCGGCATTATCGAAGGCTATACCGTGCGGCTGACCAAGGCGGCGGCCCAGAACGCCGTCCACTGTTTCACGCTCGCTGCCCTGAACAACAAGAGCTATCCGGACGTCTCCAGAAAGATCAAGGCGATGCCTTCGATCCAGGCGGTCTACGCCATAACCGGCGAATGGGACCTGATCATCCACCTTGCCGCCGAGACGCTCGAGAAGCTGAACCGGGAGGTGAATGCGCTGAATGAAATCGGCGGCGTCATCAAAACCGCTTCCCATGTGGTGATGGAGACGAAGTTCAACCGGACCATCTACGCATTGTAGGAGGTGGCGGGATGTCCGGCGGCGGTGGAGAACGCTCCGCCAGCCGGGGCCGCCATGCAGTCGGACTAGATGTGGAGCCTCAACAGGTTGTCCTTGGTCAGGCCCAGGCGGCTGATTGGCGGTTTGGACTTTAGGCTTCCGTGCGGACGGTGCCAATTGTACCGATGCAGCCATATGGGCAACTCGGCGGCGCGATG
>NZ_JAPYKP010000290.1:0-2029 GCF_037179725.1 Mesorhizobium sp. Cs1321R2N1
CGGCGCCGAGGCGAGCGCCCAGCGTCCCAAGATCGAGGGCGACCCGCTCAAGTCCGGCGACAAGGCGGCCGAGACTCGGGTCGCCAAGGTCAAGGCCGTGCCGCCCGCACCGCCGGTCAAGGACGCACCGCTCGAGCCCCTGGCCGGAGATGGCAAGAATACCGCCGCGACAATGGTCAAGACGGGCGATGCCAAGGCCGGCGATGCCAAGGCGGGGGATACCAAGGCGGGCAACGCCGACGCTGGAGACAACAAGGCCGCTGATGCGGTCGCAAAGCAGGAGGCCGCAAAAACCGAGGCGGCGGACAAGGCTCCGACCGCCGCCGCGCTGAAGGCGGCTGCCGACGTCAAGCAGCGGCTCGCCGATGCCTTCAAGCCCGGTGACAAGCTGCATGACGGTGTCTCGGTCGAAGCCACCGACAAGGGTGTCGTCATCTCCATCACCGACCAGCTCGACTTCGGCATGTTCGAGGTCGGCTCGGCGGTGCCTAGCCGCGAGCTGGTGCTGGCGATGGAAAAGATCGGCCACATCGTCAACAGCCAGAAGGGCACCATCAGCATCAACGGCCACACCGATGCGCGCCCTTTCCGCAGCGCCAGCTACGACAATTGGCGGCTGTCGACGGCGCGGGCGCACTCCGCCTATTACATGCTCGTGCGCGGCGGCGTCGATGAACGCCGCATCACCGAGGTTGCCGGCTTCGCGGATCGCCAGCCCAAGGATCCGGCAGACCCAATGTCGGCGGCCAACCGCCGCATCGAGATCCTGATGGCGACCGGCGGATGAAGCGGGCGGCGCTGACCAGCCGCCTGATGGGCCTGTTGCTGCTGGCCACGGCGCACCCGTCGGCGGGCCTCGCCGAGGATACGCTGCAGCCCTATCAGCTAGTGCGCTCGTTGCAACTCGTCCAGGACCGTATCGCGGCCGGCGATCACGCCGCGATGCCGATGCAGGCTAAGCTGCTCGAGATGACCGATGCGCGGTTGCGCGCGGCTGATGCCGAGGATTTCAAGGATCCCAGGAATTTTCGCGCGCTCCTGGTCTACGGCATGAGCGGCGGCAATCCGGTGACGGTCGAAGCGGCCGTGTCGCGCGCCGCCTCCGATCCGCGCAACCTTGCCATGGCCAAAGGTGTGATCGACTACCTGAACGGCAGGCCCGGCGAGGCGATCGAAGCCCTGAGGCCGATCGATCCGATGGCTCTGCCAGGCGATCTCGGCGCGTTCCTCGCTTTGGTCAAAGGCTCGCTGCTTGCCACGGACCAGCCGGCGACCGCACTCACCCTGTTCGACGAGGCCAAGCTGCTCAGCCCCGGCACTCTGGTTGAGGAAGCGGCGTTGCGGCGCTCGGTCGGCATTGCCGTGACGCAAGGCGACGCGGCACGGTTCGCGCTTGCCTCCACCCAGTATGTCGAGCGCTATCTCTATTCGCCTTACGCCAGCCAATTCGCCGACTCCTTCGTCTCCGGCGTCATCGCCCTGCACATGTCGATCAGCCAGGACAAGCTTGCCGACATTACCTCGATGATGGATCCCGAGCGCGAGAAGGTGATCTATCTGCGCATCGCCCGCCGCGCCGCGATTGACGGCATGAGCGACTTGTCGGCCTTCGCCTCGGCACGGGCCGAGCAGGGTCGCGACGGCAACACCAATCAGGGCGATCCGCGCGCCCTGCTCTATTCCAGCCTGTCCACGGTGACCTCCGATACCATCGAGGACGTGCGTGCCAAACTGGGCAAGATCGACCGCAGCAGGTTGTCGGACGGCGACCGCGCCTTGCTCGACGCGGCCCAGACCATCGCCGGTGAAGTGGTCGCGCCGCCTGCCTCCCCTCCGGCCGCAAATCCGGCGCCCGCCCCGGTTGTGCCATCGCCCGAACCCGAGATTGCGGCCACCGATGCCGCCGGATTGCCACCTGTCGAGGGCGCCGTCCCTGCACAGACCGCCGTAGCGCCATCCCTGGACACAGCAGCGGCTGCGCCGAACGCATCCACGCCTGCAACCGCTGCGGCGACCGTCCTGCCGGCAC
>NZ_JAPYKP010000291.1:0-1990 GCF_037179725.1 Mesorhizobium sp. Cs1321R2N1
ACGCGGCGACGTCGCCCGCGCCGCGCCCAAGCAAGATGCTCCTGAACCCGAGGCACCGCAGCCGGTCGATTTCGCGCTGTTGCCCGCGTTCAAGGCCGAAGCGCCAGCCAGCCTCAAGGGCGCGCTCAGCGGCACCGAGAGCGTCTCGCTGGCCAAGCTGATCATCCAGTCTTCCAACCCCGAGCTGTTCCAGTCCTCGCGGCCGACGCTGTCCCAAGGGTATCAGCCGCTGATCGCCTCGATCGCCAAAGTGATCCTCGCCAATCAGGAGCTGATCGGAAACATCACGATCATCGGCCATACCGACAATGTGCGCCTGCAACGGTCCAACCCGCTCGCGAGCAACCAGCGGCTCTCGGAGGCGCGCGCCCAGACCATAGCGGACCTCCTGGTTCAGGCTGGCGTGCCACAGGAGCACATCCATTCTGAAGGGCGCGCCGAGACCGATCCTGTGGCCGACAACGCGACGCGCGAGGGCCGTGCGCTCAACCGGCGCGTCGAGGTCCTGGTCGAGAAGAGACTCTGAGATGTTCATCCTGCGCTTCCTCTGGGCCGTCATCACCTCGCGATTCCTGTGGACGCTGATTGGCATCGCGCTGCTTTCGCTCTTGATCTGGGTGTTCGGCCCGATCGTAAAGGTCGGTCCTTACGCGCCATTCGAATCTGAGAATGTCCGCATCGCCATGATCGCGGGGCTGATCATCCTGTGGCTGATCTGGCTGATCGTCGCGCAGCGGCGTGCCATCCGCGCTAACCGCATGTTCGTCGCGGAGATCGCAGCACCCGTGGCCGAAAAACAACTCACCCCCGGCGAGGAGAGCGTCGCGGCCGTCGGCGCCAAGTTCGGCGAGGTGATGGCCGAGCTCAAGCGGCGCAAGCTCGGCGGCAGAAAATTCCTGCGCGAGATGCCGTGGTATGTAATCGTTGGGCCGCCAGCCACCGGCAAGACCACGGCATTGCGCCAATCGGGCCTCAATTTCCCGATCGACCTCACCGATGATTTGCAGGGCGTCGGCGGCACGCGAAATTGTGACTGGTTCTTCTCCGAAAACGCGGTGCTGATCGACACTGCGGGCCGCTACGTCCAGCAGGAGAGCCAGCCGGATGTCGACGCTGCGGAATGGCTGGGTTTCCTTGACCTTTTGAAAAAGCACCGCGGCCGCCGCGCGCTCAACGGCGTCATTGTCGCACTGTCCATCGATGCGCTGTCGGAGGGCGACGAAGCGATCAAGGCGCACGGCCGCAAGATCCGCCGTCGACTGGCGGAGCTGAACGAACGACTGGAGATCCGTCTGCCTGTCTACATGATGCTGACCAAGGCAGACCTGATCAAAGGCTTCGAAGCCTTCTTCGGCGGCTTGTCGACGACGGCGCGCGAGCAGGTGTGGGGAACGACTTTTCCGCTCGACGCCCGCGTCAACGCCGGCACGATCCAAGCGGAGCTAGCCAGGCTTGCCGCGGAGCTTGAGCGGCGGCTGGTGCCACGCCTGGAAGACGAAGACAAGCTCGGCCAGCGCGCCGAGATCTTCCGCTTTCCGGCGCAGCTGGCGAGCCTTGGCGAGCCGATCAAGACACTGCTCGAGGCGATGTTCGGCGAAAGCCGCTACGAGGAAGCCGCCTGGTTGCGTGGCCTTTATCTGACGTCGGCGACACAGGAAGGCGCTCCCATTGACCGGCTGACCGCGGCGCTATCATCCTCCTTCGGGCTGCCACCGCGCCGCGCCATGCCGGCGTCGCGTGTCGAGAAGCGCAGCTTTTTCCTCAGGAACCTTCTCACCGAAGTGATCTTCAAGGAGGCCGGCCTTGGTACGTTCGATCCGCTGGCGCAGCGTCGCCGCGCCTGGATCTGGCGCGGGGCTGCCGGCGCCTGTGCGCTCGCGGCTTTGCTGACCGGCGGCCTGTTCACCTGGTCCTACCTCGACAACCGCAGTGCGATCGTCGAACAGGCCAGCCAGTTCGAAGCCCTGCAGGGGCCGCTCACCGAGGCCGC
>NZ_JAPYKP010000292.1:0-1965 GCF_037179725.1 Mesorhizobium sp. Cs1321R2N1
CGGGGCAGGCCGCGATGCGCGTGCGCGGGTCGGCGGGGGAGGTGACGAAGCCGAGGGTGGCGGCGGTGTCATGAAGGGATTGTTTGGCGTCCGCCGGCTGGCCGAGGAACAGCAGGGCGCGGCCCGGTGCGAGGCGGATTTCGGTGGTGCCGAGGGCGAGAGCTTTTTGCACGAGGCCGATGATTTTTTCAGCTGGCATGCTGCCGTAGGGGAGGCCGATGCCGAGGGCGTGGCCGTTGTTCACGTCGAGGATGCCAACCGGTAGGCGGCTGCGCTCTACGGCGCCCCCCTCTGTCCTGCCGGACATCTCCCCCTCAAGGGGGGAGATCGGCAGCTTTGCCCCTAGCACTTCCGTTTCAACGTCAAGAATTGGCGAAGACAGCGATAACAGCGCAATCTCCCCCCTAGAGGGGGAGATGTCCGGCAGGACAGAGGGGGGCGCCGTAGAGTGCCAGCTTGCAAGAGACTCCAACTGCCGCCTCGACAAATCCCGCGCGTGCGCTTCCCGTCCCTTCTCGGCAACCATCCGCAGCGCCGCGACAGCAATGTCGCGCGCCGCATCTTCATCCCCCACAGCGAGCGGCTTGGCGGTCTGCCCATCACCCGCGACGGACACAAGCCAACGGCCGCCAGCATCAGCCCGCACCGCCTTCAACCTGACATCGGCCGTCACCGCATCCAGCGTCAGTTGCCCGCCGCCGTCGACGACCACCGCAACCTTGGGCCCCAGCCTTTTTGCCAGCCCGGCTTCCTCAACGGCCACCCGGATGCGCTCAGCCATCGGCCTCGGATCGGCGATCTCCCGCGGGTCAATGCCGGCCAGCGGGCCGGTCTCGACCGGGACGCCGGTGCGCACCGCGATGCCCAGCGCATCGACCTCCGCTGCCAGCAACGCAGCGCTTTCCATTGTCAGGCCGCGTTTCTGCAGGCTGCCGCGCGCCGTTACTTCCATGATGCCGTTGCCGTGCCGCACAGCGGATTCGGCCAACGCGATCAAGAGCTTCGGCGGGAGGCCTCCGGCGCCCGGGTTGAGCCGCACCAGCAGGCCGTCGCCTGTCAGCATCGGTGCCGACAAAGCAGGGCAGGAGCCACGGCGCGAGAAGGCGTTCATGCCGCGACCCCGAGCGCGTTGGCCTCGGCGATCAGCGCGGCGAGATCGTCGTCGATGGAATTGCGCAAGGGATGCCAGAGGCCGCGCCGGCGCGCCGACAGGAAGCGCTCGGCGATGACTTTGGCGGCGGCGGGATTTTCGCGCAGGATGAAGGCGCGAACTTCCGGATCGCCGAGATAGGCATCATGCACGGCCTCGATCAGCGCGCCTGAAATGGCATGGGTGGTCTCGGCGAAGCCGACCAGCCGGTCGACGGTTTCGGCGAATTCGGAGGCGCCGCGCGGACCGTGGCGCATCTGCCCAGATATGAAGCGGGCGTTGACGGCACGGGCACGCACCACGCGCGACACCGCTTCGCCAACCGATCGCGGTTTCGGCTTCTGCGGGTCCGTGGTGTCGAGCACGATGACGTCGGCGTTCCTGCCGAGTGTGGCCAAGGCGGCCGAAAAGCCGCCGATGAAGGCGATGTCGGCGGAACCTTCGAGAATGTCGCGGCCGGGGTCGTCGCCGGTGTGGACCAGAAGATCGGCTTCGGCAATGCGGCCTTCAAACACTCCGGGTGCCGAGACCCCTTCGCCGCCGGCGCCGCCATAGGCATGCGAGGTGGCGTCGAGATAGGCGCGGCCGATTTCTTCGCGCGCCGCCCAGTCGCCGCTGGACAAAATCTCTTCGACGCCGGCGCCGTAAGTGCCGGGCGAGGTGCCGAAGATGCGTGGACTGACCTTGCCGTCGGCGCGGGTTCTGGCGGCGAGCGGGTTTTCTGAATCGTCCTCGCCGCGCGCTGCAACGGCGTTGGCGGCGGCGTCGATCAGTGCGATCTGGGTCGGGAACATGTCGCGGAACAGGCCTGATAT
>NZ_JAPYKP010000293.1:0-1939 GCF_037179725.1 Mesorhizobium sp. Cs1321R2N1
GCATTCCTGACCTCGACCTGCGCGCCACCGCGCGTGACATTCCGCTGGCAGTACTGCGCGTGCTGGACCTTGCCCGTGCGCTGGCCGTCGAGCCCGACGTGCTGCTGCTCGACGAGATGACGGCGGCACTGCCCGCCAACCTTGCCGAAAAAGTGCTGGAGGTGGTGCGCCGCCAGGGCGACGCCGGCCGCGCCGTGATCTTCATCTCGCACCGCTTCGTCGAAATCGCCGCACTATGCGACCGCGCCACGGTGCTGCGCGACGGCGCAACCGTCGGCGTCGTCGACATCGTGCCGGGCGTGGAAGAAAAGATCGTCGAGCTGATGCTCGGCAGCCGCATTCTCAAGACCCATGTCGCCGGCCGCAGCGCCAGCGAAAAGGCCCGCCCCCCTGCCCGCCCGCGCATCGCCGTACGCAACCTGCGCGTCGGCACCAAGCTCAGCGACGTCTCCTTCGATCTCGGGGATGGCGAGGTCGCCGGCGTGGTGGCGCTGGAAGGCCAGGGGCAGGACGAGCTGTTCGCCGCTCTTGCCGGTTCGATCAAGCCGTCGGGCGGCACGATCGAGGTCGATGGCCAGTCGATGAAATTCGCCCACCCCATCGACGCCATCCGATCGGGGATCGCCTATGTACCGGGCGACCGGTCCGAGGCGCTCGCCATGCAGCGCTCGGTGCGTGAGAACATTGCGCTCCCCTTCAGCGCCGCCCTGCGCAACTGGGGACCAATTGCCATGCGCAAGGAGCGCGCCACGGTGGCGAGCGCCATCCAGCGCCTGCAGATCGATACTCGCGCTCAGGGCGAGGTGCAACGCCTCTCCGGCGGCAACCAGCAGAAGGTGACCATCGCCCGCTGGATCGCGGCGGATGCCCGCACAATCCTTTGCTTCGACCCGACACGCGGCATCGATGTCGGCACCAAGCAGGAGATCTATAAGCTGCTGCGCGAGCTCGCCGGCAATGGCAAGTCGGTGCTGTTCTACACCTCCGAACTCGAAGAGGTACAGCGCGTCTGCGACCGCGTCATCGTCATCTTCGGCGGCCGCCTCGTCGATGTCTTCCCTGTCGAGGAAGCGGATGAACCGGCACTGATGCGCGCCGCCTACGGCCTGCCGCGCGGCGCCAAGGCCGATATCGGCATTTTGGCCGATCCCACCGCCAACTCCTCCGATGCGCCGCGGGCGACGCCATGAGCAATTTCCTGCGCCGCCAAGGCTGGGTAACAGGCCTGTTTGCCCTGCTGATCGTTCTGTTCATCGCGACAAAACTGATCCAGCCCGGCTATGGCAGCGGCGATTTCGGCTCGCTGGCGCGGGCCGTGCTACCCTACGCCTTTGCCGTCGCCGCGCAGACCGTTGTCGTCATCGCCGGCGGCATCGACCTCTCGGTCGCCGCCATGATGGCGCTGACCAGCGTCACCGCCGCCTCGATGATGAACGGCGCCTCGGAGGAATACGCCCTGTTCGTGGTGCCCTTCGCGCTCGCCATGGGTTTTGTGCTGGGCGCGCTCAACGGCCTGCTCATCGTCGTCACCCGTGTGCCCGACATCGTCGTCACGCTCGCCATGCTGTTCGTGCTTCAGGGCGCCGCCCTTCTGGTGCTCGGCGCGCCGGGCGGCGCGGCGGCCGAATGGCTGAAGGCGCTGATCTTGGGCACCGTGCCGATACCGGGCCTGCCTGATACCATCGATGCCTGGCTGCCCAAGGCGCTGCTGGTGCTGGTCGTCTGCCTCTGCGTGATCTGGATCCCGCTCCGGCGCTCGCGCCTCGGCCTTTCCATCTATGCCATCGGCTCGAGCGAACTGGCGGCGTTCCGCAGCGGCGTGCCTGTCGCCCGCACCAGGGTCATCGCCTATGCACTGTCGGGCCTGTTCGCGGCCATGGGCGGGCTGGCGCTGACCATGAGCACCGGCATCGGCGCGCCCATCCCCGGCCCCTATCTG
>NZ_JAPYKP010000294.1:0-1924 GCF_037179725.1 Mesorhizobium sp. Cs1321R2N1
GGAGCTTCGGCGATCATGGCTTCGGTGGTGACGAGCAGGCCGGCGACCGATGCCGCGTCCTGGAGGGCCGTGCGCACGACCTTGACCGGATCGACGATACCCATGACGATCATGTCGCCATATTCGCCGGTCTGGGCGTTGTAGCCGAAGGTCGCGCCCTTGTTCTCGAGGATCTTGCCGGCGACGATCGATGCTTCCGCACCGGCGTTGGCCGCGATCTGGCGGGCCGGAGCCTGCAGTGCACGACGAACGATGTTGATGCCGGCGGCCTGGTCGGCGTTGACGCCGGTCACCTTGATGTTGGCCGAAGCGCGCAGCAGGGCAACGCCACCGCCGGCAACGATGCCTTCTTCCACGGCCGCGCGGGTCGCGTTGAGGGCGTCATCGACGCGGTCCTTCTTTTCCTTGACTTCGACTTCCGTCGCACCGCCGACGCGGATCACCGCAACGCCGCCGGCGAGCTTCGCCAGACGTTCCTGCAGCTTCTCCTTGTCGTAGTCCGAGGTGGTCTCCTCGATCTGCTGCTTGATCTGGGCAACGCGGCCCTGGATCTCGGCCTTCTTGCCGGCGCCGTCGACGATGGTGGTGTTCTCCTTGGAGATCGACACCTTCTTGGCGCGGCCGAGCATGTTGAGGCCAACATTCTCGAGCTTGATGCCGAGGTCTTCCGAGATGACCTGGCCACCGGTGAGGATGGCGATGTCTTCCAGCATGGCCTTGCGGCGATCACCGAAGCCCGGCGCCTTGACGGCGGCGATCTTCAGGCCGCCACGCAGCTTGTTGACGACCAGCGTGGCCAGGGCCTCGCCTTCGACGTCTTCCGAGATGATGAGCAGCGGCTTTGAGGTCTGCACGACGGCTTCGAGGACCGGCAGCATGGCCTGCAGGTTGGAGAGCTTCTTCTCGTGCAGGAGGATGTAGACGTCCTCCAGTTCGGCAACCATCTTGTCGGCGTTGGTGACGAAGTAGGGCGAGAGGTAGCCGCGGTCGAACTGCATGCCTTCGACGACTTCCAGCTCGGTCTCGGCGGTCTTGGCTTCCTCAACCGTGATGACGCCTTCGTTGCCAACCTTCTGCATCGCTTCCGCGATCATCTTGCCGACCGACTCGTCGCCATTGCCGGCAATGGTGCCGACCTGGGCGACTTCCTCGGAGGTCTTGATCTTCTTGGCGGCCTTGCCGAGAGCGGCGACCACTTCGGTGACGGCCAGATCGATGCCGCGCTTCAGGTCCATCGGGTTCATGCCGGCGGCAACCGACTTGTGGCCTTCCTGGACGATCGACTGCGCCAGAACGGTCGCGGTCGTGGTGCCGTCGCCGGCGATGTCGTTGGTCTTCGAAGCAACTTCGCGGACCATCTGCGCGCCCATGTTCTCAAATTTGTCCTCAAGCTCGATTTCCTTGGCGACGGTGACGCCGTCCTTGGTGATGCGCGGAGCGCCGAACGACTTGTCGATGACGACGTTGCGGCCCTTGGGACCGAGCGTGACCTTCACCGCGTCGGCGAGGATGTTGACGCCGCGCAGCATGCGCTCGCGGGCGTCACGGGAGAATTTTACGTCTTTGGCAGCCATGTTTTAGCTCCTGGCAGGGGCTCGGATAGAGCCCGAAAAATTCGAGTTGAAGATGAGGCCGATGATCAGCCGATGATGCCCATGATGTCGGATTCCTTCATGATCAGAAGGTCTTCGCCATTGAGCTTGACTTCGGTGCCCGACCACTTGCCGAACAGGATGCGGTCGCCGGCCTTGACGTCCAGCGGGACCAGCTTGCCAGCTTCGTCACGAGCGCCGGAACCGACGGCGATGATCTCGCCTTCCTGCGGCTTTTCCTTTGCCGTATCCGGGATGATGATCCCGCCGGCGGTCTTGGATTCGGATTCGACCCGGCGAACGACCACGCGGTCATGAAGCGGGCGGAACTT
>NZ_JAPYKP010000295.1:0-1856 GCF_037179725.1 Mesorhizobium sp. Cs1321R2N1
AAGAGCCTCGCTCCCACGGATGGCGTCCGCGATTATCTGGCCGCGCAGGAGAAGAAGTCGCTGCTGCGCTTCCTGACCTGCGGTTCGGTGGATGACGGCAAGTCGACGTTGATCGGACGCCTGCTGTCCGACACCAAGCAGATTTTCGAGGACCAGCTCGCCGCGCTCGAACGCGATTCGCGCAAGCACGGCACGACGGGTGACGACATCGACTTCGCGCTCTTGGTCGACGGCCTCGAGGCCGAGCGCGAGCAAGGCATCACCATCGATGTCGCCTACCGCTTCTTCGCCACGCCGAAGCGCAAGTTCATCGTTGCCGATACGCCCGGCCACGAGCAATACACCCGCAACATGGCGACCGGCGCCTCGACCGCCGATCTGGCGATCGTGCTGATCGATGCCCGGCAAGGGGTGCTGCGCCAGACAAGGCGCCATTCGATCATCGCCTCGCTGCTCGGCATCCGCCACATCGTGCTGGCGGTCAACAAGATCGATCTCGTCGATTTCGACCAGGCGGTCTTCGACAGGATCGTCGAGGACTACCGGCAGTTCTCGCGCGATCTCGGTTTCCAAGCCATCATGCCGATCCCGATGTCGGCCCGCTACGGCGACAACGTCAGCCGCCGCTCCGAAACCATGCAGTGGTATTCCGGCCCGACACTGATCGAGCATCTCGAAACCGTATCGGTCGACGAAGCCACGGCCGAGCTGCCGTTCCGCTTTCCGGTCCAGTACGTCAATCGCCCCAATCTCGACTTTCGTGGTTTTGCCGGCACCATCGCGTCCGGTACCATTGCGCAAGGCGACGCGGTCGTCGTCGCCAAATCGGGCAAGTCCTCGCATGTCAAACGCATCGTCGCCCATGGCGGCGATCTCAAACAGGCAGTGGCCGGCCAGGCCATAACGCTGGTCCTCGACGACGAGGTCGAGATCTCACGCGGCAACATGCTGGTTTCGCCGGCCGCACGGCCGCAGGTCGCCGACCAGTTCGCCGCCAGCATCGTCTGGTTCGACGAAAATGCGCTGCTGCCTGGCCGGTCCTATATCCTGCGCACCGAGACCGATCAGACCAGCGCCACCGTCACCGATCTGAAATACCGCATCAACGTCAACGACTTTGCCCATGAGGCGGCCAAGTCGCTTGAAATGAACGAAGTCGGCATCTGCAACATCTCGACGCGGACGCCGATCGCCTTCGATCCGTTTGGCGAGAACCGCACCACCGGCGCCTTCATCCTGGTCGACCGCATCTCAAACGCCACGGTCGGCGCCGGCATGATCCTGCATTCGCTGCGCCGCGCCGAAAACATCCATTGGCAATCGCTCGATGTCGGCAAGGGCGTGCGCGCCGACATGAAGAACCAGCGGCCCGCCGTGTTCTGGTTCACGGGGCTTTCGGGCTCCGGCAAGTCGACCATCGCCAACCTGTTCGAGAAGAAGCTGTTCGCCACTGGCCGCCATACCTATATCCTGGACGGCGACAATGTCCGTCACGGTCTCAACCGCGACCTTGGCTTCACCGACGCCGATCGCGTCGAGAACATTCGCCGCGTCGCCGAAGTGGCCAAGCTGATGGCGGACGCCGGGCTGATCGTCATCGTCTCGTTCATTTCGCCGTTCAGAGCCGAGCGGCGCATGGCGCGCGAATTGATGGCCAGTGGCGAGTTCATCGAAGTCTTTGTCGACACGCCTTTCGAGGAATGCGCCAGGCGGGACCCGAAGGGCCTCTATGCGCGCGCGCTGAATGGCGAGATCAAGAATTTCACCGGTGTCGATTCTCCATATGAAGCACCGGAGAAACCGGAGATCCATCTCAAGACGCTCGGCAAGTCGCCTGAAGAGATGGTAGATGCCCT
>NZ_JAPYKP010000296.1:0-1793 GCF_037179725.1 Mesorhizobium sp. Cs1321R2N1
GACATTGGCTGCGGCGCGAACCTTCGAGCCGCCGCTGGCGGCCGGCTTCTTCGCGTGGACGGACTTGTTCGCGTGGGCGGGCTTGGCGGCCGCTTTGGACGCGCTACCTGGTACGACTTTTTTCGGCGGCGCCTTGCCGAAGGCTTTTGTATCCTTGGAGCGCTGGGCGACCGGCGGGCCGGCCCCGGCCGTAGATTGCGGCGCCTTCGGTTGGACTGACTTGCCCCTGGGCTTTTTTGCCTTGGTTGCCATCGGACGGAATCCCTCTTCTGGCATGATTGCCTGATCGGGATAACGTCTTGTAAGTCTTAAGGTTCCCGCCGAAAAATACTGAAAATTAAACGGGTTAATCGAGATTAACCCGGGTTAACCAATGACCAGGTCGGCCGCCCGGCGCCGTGCCAGCACACGTTCGATGTTGGGCATGTCGTTGGAGGCGATCCAGGCGCGCGCATCCGCCTCGGAACGGCCATGCTCGTGCCAGCGTTCCATCAGGCGGCGTTCGAGCTCATTGCGCGGCACATCCACGAAGATCGAGAAATCGAACAGCGGCGCCAGGCGCGACCACGGCTCCTCGTCGAGCAGCAGGTAATTGCCTTCGACCAGGATGAACTTGGTCTCGGCACCGACGATCGCCGCGGCGGCGCGCGACAATTCCATGCCGCGGTCGAAAACCGGAATGGCGATCTCGGCCTCGCCGGCGCGGATGCGCTTCAAAAGCGTCTCGAAGCCACCGAAGTCGAACGTCTCGGGCGCGCCCTTTCGCGCGCGCAGGCCGCGCGCGTTGAGCACGATGTCGTCATAGTGGAAGCCGTCCATGGGCACGACTTCCACCGCGCCTTCCGGCAAAAGGTCGTGCAGGCTTGCCGATAGTGTCGACTTGCCGGCGCCCGGCGGTCCGGCAATGGCGACGATGAAGCGCTTCGCCTTGCCGGCGCGCTTGAAGATGGTGGCGGCGAGGTGGGCGATTTCGGACATTTTTTGGCTCCTTCCGCAGGATTCTGGACGCATCTTGTCGGCAGTCGCAGGAGATTTCAAATCGCGATTTGCACGATTTAGAGCGAACAATTGTGGAAGTCAGCGCTGGCGAATGCGATTGATCGTTACGACTTTGCCCTTCAGCGCGCCGCTGGCTGGCCGATGCGCAGGAAATCGCTGTCGAACGGGACCTCCGATGCCGCGGCGCCAGCCAACCGCAGGCGGCCATCCGCCGCGGTGATCTCCCGCGGGGGCTCGCCGCCCGACAGCGCCAACGCACCGATGACATGGCGGAACGAGATGCCGCAGTCCTCGCCGAGCGCGAATGCCGTCGCCACGCCCTCGCGCTTCAGCCAGTTGTCGCCGAGCGAGGCTGCGTGGCCAATCGCGGTGCGCCCATCCTCGATGCCGAGCACGCCGAGATGGCGGCCGCTCCACGGCGCGTAGTCGCGCCCGCCATTGCTGAACCACAGCATGGTGACCGGCAGTTCGGCCGGGTTCTTGAGCACCAGCACCAGATCGTCCTCGGCATGGCGCGCAAGTGCTGTCCAGCCCGGGCCGCCATGGTCGGCCTCGACCAAGGTGAGGAAATCCTCGCGCCGATCCTCCATGCGGTAGTCCGTGAGATCGAGCGTACCGCCGCCGGCAGCAGGAAAATGGTCGAGATCGGACGACCGCGCCGGATACGCGAGCATGAAGCGGCCGCGCGCGGGGTCCGGCTCCAGCGGATCGGCTGGCGTGGCGGCAAACCGCTTCGGCGAGAAAGCCAGCCTGCCGCCGCCTTTCATCGCCGTCATCGGGTGATGGGCGACCGA
>NZ_JAPYKP010000297.1:0-1722 GCF_037179725.1 Mesorhizobium sp. Cs1321R2N1
CTCGGCGGCGCGTGCGGCCGGTGCCTGCGGCGCCGGGCGCAAGGGGCGCGGTTCCGAGGAGTCGCCACCACGACCGGATTTCGCAACGATATCCGAAAGCTCCTTCAAGGCGTTGATCTGCTCGGAAACGGCGCGGCGGATAGCCGAGGTCGATTCCTTGGCCTCTTCCGGCATCTCGATGACGCCTTTCTTGAGCTCGGCGCGGGTGAGGTCGAGTTCGCTCTTGATCGAGCCCGCCGTGCGCCGCATTTCCTCGGTCGCATCGGCGAAGCGCTTGGTTGCCGACTCGACGACATCGGTGATGGCGTTGCGGATCTTGTCGGCCGATTCCAGCGTCTTGCCTTCGGCGTTCTGCAGCGTCTGGCCCACGAGGTTTTCGAAAGAACGCATGACCCTTTCGAGATCTTCCGACTTCTTGACCAGGCCGACGGCGAGATCCTCGAGCGACGACTGTCTTTCCAGCGTGTGTTCGAGGTTGCTCTGGGCCGAGCTCAGGAGGTCGGAAGCGCCGGCGAGCAGACGGCTGTGTTCGTCGAACTTGGTGGCGATCGAGGCGACCTCGCGCAAGGTCGACGACGACAGTTCCGTCAGCCTTGTCGTGTTCGAATCGACCAGACGCGCCGAGCTGGCAAAGGTCTGTGCCGCCTTTTCGGTGGTCGCAGCGAAGCTTTGCGTACTGCCGGTCAGTCGTTGGTCGACCTCGCCGAGGTTGACCGCGGCCTGCTCGATCAACTGACCGAGCTGCGAGCTGGATTTGGTCATCCGGCCGATGAGATCGGCGACGCTGTCGGACAGCGAAGAACGGGCGCCTTCGACCGCCGACAAAGTTTCGGCGGTACGGTTGGCGAGCGCGTTGACCAGGGTCGCGTTCTCGCTACGCAGCTTCTCGGTCGCGCGTTCGGTGACTTCTTCCATGCTCTTTTGCAGTTCCGAGCCGCCCTGGGCGAAGCGCTCGACCAATGGCCGCGCGGTTTCGTCGAGGATCTTCGACATCTCGGCGGACCGCGCCGCGAGCATGGTGTTGAGTTCGCGGGTGTTGGCACCGATCGTCTTGGCGGCGTCGTTGGTGCTCTGGCCGATATGCTGGCCGACCGCGGTGAAGGTTTCCGCGATCACGTTGGCACGCGATACGAGTTGCGCCTCGGCGGTCGATACCTGCTCGTTGAGCCTCTGGCCCATAGTCTCGGCAGTGTTGGCGAGCCGGTTTTCGACGCCGGCGATCTGCTCTTCGACTCGGGCGGCGGCGGCCGCCGCGCTCGACGCGAGACGCTCGTCGGCACCGGCAAGCGCCTGCTCGATTTCGCGGGCATGCACGGCCAGTTCCTGGCCGGTCTGGCGCGCGCGATCGGCAACCCTCTGCTCGGTGCTTGCGAAGGCGCCGACGATGGTCTGCGCATGCTCGCCGATCGTCGAGGTGCTGTCGGCGATGCGCGAAACCAGGCGCTGGTCGGCGTCGTCGAAGATGCGGGCGATTTCGGATGCCCGGCTGGACAGCGCGCCCGAACCCTCTGCGATGCGCGAGACCAAATGCTGGTCGGCGGCGTCGAAGATGCGGCCGAGGTCCGACGCGCGGGCGGCGAGCGCCTCGGCGGATTCGCCGATGCGCATGCCGAGCCGCTGGTCGGCGCTTTCGAAGTTGCGCAGGATGTCACCGGCGCGGGCGGCCAGCGACTGCGCCGTCGCCACGGACCGGGAGCCGAGACTCTGGTCTGTCGCGTCGAC
>NZ_JAPYKP010000298.1:0-1717 GCF_037179725.1 Mesorhizobium sp. Cs1321R2N1
GCGGCGCGCTGATCAGGCCTGCCACGGCGGAGCTGAAACAGCACGGCGGCTCGCTCAGCTCGCACGTTGCAGCAGCGGCGCGTAATCGCAGGTTACGCACCAGCGCCACTCTTATATCGTTGTTTAGTCTGGGCCGATCCGCAATTATGAGGCTCATTTGGAGCTCGTATTACCGTGCAAGAAACGCTCGACCCCAAAAATCTCACAGCGAGGCCGCGGCGCGGCGGTGCCGCTTCTCGGCGAGAAGCGCGACTACGAGGCCCAGTGATTTACCTTCCTACCGCCGTGCGCAACATCCCGACATACGAGGTGCTTGCGCAGGACGGGCTCGAGGCAATCGACGATCATGCGATGAAAATCCTCGAGACCATTGGAATAGAATTTCGTGACGACGCCTCTGCTGCCATCTGGCGACAGGCTGGAGCCGAAGTTACCGGGCATCGCGTGCGCATTGCTCGCGAACTTATCCGTAAGTTGATCGCCACTGTTCCCGGTGAGTTTGACTATCATGCCCGCAACTCCGACCGTACAGCCAGGGTCGGCGGACGCAACATGATCTTTGGTCCCGCCTACGGAACGCCAAATCTTATTGATCTCGACGGTGTCCGGCGGCAGGCGACCGCCGAGGATATGCGCACGGTGATGAAGCTGCACCACGTCAACCCGGTCATCCACTACAACGGCGGCTACACGCTCGAGCCGATGGACATACCGGTGCCGCACCGACACTTGCACATGGTGGAATCCTCGTTCCTCACCACCGACAAACCTATCATGGGCTCGGCTCAGTCCGAGTTTCAGGCGCAAGACAGTCTGGACATGGCGAAGATCGTTTTCGGCGAGCAATTCGTGGACGAGCACGTTGTCATGACCGCGTTCCTCAACTGCAACTCACCGCTCGTTTGGGACCAGACCCAGCTTGAATCGCTACGCTTATACGCGGCTCATAACCAGGCGCTTCTGCTTTCGCCTTTTGTACTTTATGGCGCCTCCACGCCTGTGCACGTGCTCGCCGCGACGGCGCAGATAGTGGCTGAGGTGATTGCTGGTGTGGCTTTCAGCCAAATCATCCGTCCCGGATGTCGTGCAATAATGGGTGTCGCACCGATGGGCGTTTACATGAAGAGCGGTTCGCCAACATTCGGTTCGCCAGAGGTGGCGCTTGCAATGTTCATATTTGGGCAGATGGCCAGGTTCTACGGCATTCCGTGGCGGACGAATGGCGCCAAATCCGGATCGAAAGGGGATGACCTCTACGCTGGTTACGATTCCATCCTGAAAGTTTACCCTGCGATCCTTGGCGGTTGTAATCTCCTGACCCATTGCGGCGGCACGATCGAGGGATCGCTATGCATCTCCATGGGGAAGCTTGGCGCCGACGGCCAGCAGATGCAGAACTTCTACACAATGCTGAAGGGAGTTGATTGGGCCGACATGGAAACCGCGCTCGCCTCCCTGGCGAAGGTAGGACCGGGCGGGCATTTCTTTGACGAGGATTATACTCGCGAAAACCTTCCGTTCTTAGACGAAGTCCAAGACAATGAACGCTTTGAGAGCTGGGTAGCGACGGGCCGCAAGGATGCCGGAACGCGCGGCCGCGAATGGTGCCGAAAGATGCTGAGCAAATACGAGGAGGAGCCACCGGCGCTTGAGGCTTCGACACGCGAGGCGCTGCGGGACTTTGTCGAGCGTCGCGAGCGAGAGATCCAAACATAGC
>NZ_JAPYKP010000299.1:0-1658 GCF_037179725.1 Mesorhizobium sp. Cs1321R2N1
GTCGGCTGCAATCTGGGCGAAGGCCGTCCAGGCGCCTTGGCCCATGTCCTGAGCGCCGGTTTCCATCAAGCCGCTGCCGTCGGCCCTCAGCACCGCGCGTGCCTCGGCCTGGAACATGAGCGCCGGGAACGTCGCCGTGCCCATCCCCCAGCCGGTAAGGAAACCGTCCGCGTCACGCATCCGCCGCGGCTGCAGCGGGCGGCTCGCCCAGCCAAACGCCTCGGCCGCCTGTTCGTAGCATTCGCGCAGCGCCTTGGAGGAGAACGGCTTGCCGGTCATGGGCTCGACTTCGGCATAATTCCTGAGCCGGAATTCCAGCGGGTCCATGCCGCAGGCATGGGCCGCCTCGTCGATGGCGCTTTCCAGCGCGATCGATCCGGTGGCCTCGCCCGGCGCCCGCATGAACAGCGGCGTGCCGGTGTCGAGCCGCACGGCATCGTGCGAGGTGGCGATGGCCGGACTGGCATAGAGCGTGTGCGAGGCGTCCGCCGCCGGTTCGAAGAAATCGTCGAACGTGCTCGATGTGGTCCTGGCGTGATGGGAGAGCGCGGTCAGCCGTCCTTCGCCATCCATACCCATGCGCAATGTCTGGCGGGTCGGGGCGCGATGGCCGACCGGGCCGTACATCTGCTCGCGCCGCAGCACCAGCTTGACCGGGCGGCCGACGAGACGCGCCGCCAGGATGCCGAGCACTTGCGGCCCGGAGATCATGCCCTTGGAGCCGAAACCGCCACCCAGGAACGGGCTGCGGATGTGGACGTTCCGCGGCGCGATGCCGAACAGGCCGGCGATGCGCCCTTGCGCCATGGCAAGGCCCTGGCTCGGCGTGTCGATCGACAGCTGGTCGCCGTCCCAGGCAGCGACGATTGCGTGGGGCTCCATGGCGTTGTGGTACTGTGCCGGCGTCTCGTAAGCCGCCTCGATCCGCGTCCTTGCCGATTCGAGGCCGGCCTCGACATCGCCCTTCTCCTGCACCGCCGGGTTGCCGACGCCGACGCCGCGCGGGACGAAGCTTTTGCCGCCATCGAGACCGACCCGCGCCGGCAGCGTTTCATAGCGCGGCGACAGCAGCGCCGCGCCTTCGGTCGCCGCTTCCAGCGTCTCCGCGATCACCACGGCAATGCTCTGGTTGGGATAGCGAACCCCATCGTTCTGCAGCAGGTCGAGCCGGAACATGAAGGGATGGTCCTTGGCATCCGGATCGACGGCGAGCGCCGGCCGGTTCAGTGGGGTCATCACCTCGACCACGCCCGAATGCGCCTTGGCCGCCTCGATATCCAGCGACACGACCCGACCGCGCGCGATGCTCGAGACGGCGAGCACGGCATAGAGCATGCCGGGCGGGTGGTTATCGGCGGCGTAACGCGCCGCCCCGGTCACTTTCAAGAATCCGTCGCGGCGGGTCAGCGGCTGGCCGATGCTGGAGCCCTGCCGCGTCTGGGCGGGTTGCTGGTTGGGGCTGAGTTCAAGCGTCATGGCGCACTCCGGGAATGGAGGAAAAGGGGGAGGCAGGAAGGGCCGGCGTCCGCTCGGGCGTTCCGGCCTTTGCGGCCATCAGCGCCCTGACGACAATGCGGCGGGCAAGCTCGATCTTGAAGGCATTGTCACCGGAGGGGCTGGCGTCGGACAACGCGGCATCCGCGGCGCGAACGAAGGTC
>NZ_JAPYKP010000300.1:0-1629 GCF_037179725.1 Mesorhizobium sp. Cs1321R2N1
CGCCGTTTATGCAGGCCTGGACGATCATCGATTTCACCTCGGACAAAAGAGCGCAGTCTAATGCATGTCGCCCGGAAGTGTCCTCGGTTCCGGGACAACGACATGCATAAAATCAGAAGTTGTAGGCGCGCCGCCAGACCGCGCAAGGCCGCGGCGCCGCCACTCCTGACACCACGTGCCGCCGCCAGCCGCGAGGCATCCGCCGGCATTTGAATAAAAGGCGCCTGTGGATATTTACCTCAAATTGCGCCAGGCCGGCCAAGATACATTAGGGCGGTATCATGGAGGGACCATTGAACAGTGATTTTTCAGCCGCCCGTCTTCATCTCGAACGCGCTTACCACTATCTGCGCGGCAATGACGAGACGAGCCGTTCGACATGCGAGGCCCTCGACCTGTTGATCGAGACGGTGGCGGAAGCACAGCACAGGAAGCCGGAACCCGGGGTGCTGGAATTTCCCCGAGCGGCGGCGCGCCGACACGGCTGAACAAAACCCGCCGCGCTGAGCGGATTCGGGCTGCGCGCATCAAGTCTTCGTCTTCACGAATGTCGTTATCCAGGCCGCTTTCGGGCGACATGCAAGTTGTCCGTCAGGACGCCTTGCGGCTCGATGCGCCGCCCGCCGTTTGCGCCGCGCGTGCCACGATCCGCTCCAGCGGTTCGGGCCGGTGCAGCAGGAAGCCCTGGCCGAACTCGACGCCCATATCGCCCAGCATGGCCACCGTGTCCTGCCGCTCGATCTTCTCGGCCACGACGGCGCAACCGAGGCTGCGGGCAATGCTGGCGATGGCCAGCACGATCTCGCGGTCGAAGCGGCTTTCCGTGACGTGCTCGATGAAGGAGCCGTCGATCTTGATGGCATCGACCGGAAAGCGCCTGAGATATTCGAACGAGCTCATGCCGGCGCCGAAATCGTCGAGGCTGACCCTGCAGCGCCGCTCGCGCGCCTTGCGCACGAAGGTTTCGGCGGCATCGAAATTGGTGACGGCGGCGGTTTCGGTGATCTCGAAGCCGATGCCCGAATGCGGCGCCCCGGTTTCCTCGATGATGCTGTCGACGAAGTCCCACAGGCCGGGATCGCTCAGCGTCTGCGCCGAGAGGTTGAAGCCGAGCGTGATCGCGCCGGATTTCATCGCCGCGCCGTGCCGCGACAGCGCGGTGCGGATAATCCAGCGGTCAAGCCGCGCGGCAACGCCGAAGCGCTCCGCGGCCGGTATGAATTCGCCGGGCGGGATCAGCCGGCCGCCCTTTCCGTCAAGCCGCGCCAGCACCTCGACATGGCGGTTCTCTTCCCAGGGTCTGCCCAGCCGGTGGATCTCCTGGCCGAACAGTTTCAGCCTGCCGTCGTCCATGGCATCCACCGTGTCCGCGGCGAGCCGTGCCGCGTTGAGGCCCCCAGAACCGGAGACGGCATCCGTCGAAAACAGCGCAAAGCGATCACGCCCGGCGGCCTTGGCCGCGTAGCAGGCATCGTCGGCGCAGGCCAGGGCGTCGGCAACCGTGGTGACACGGTCGCGGACGATGGCGATGCCGATGCTGGCCGCCAGCCGGCGTGACGTGGCGGCAAGGCCGAGATCGGCGTCGCGCACGGCCGCCAGGATGGCGCCGGCCAGCCGTTCGGCTTGCAC
>NZ_JAPYKP010000301.1:0-1554 GCF_037179725.1 Mesorhizobium sp. Cs1321R2N1
CGAACCAGGGTCGCCTCGTCGCCGAAGCGAGCGACGATCTGAATGCCGATGGGCAGGCCGTCACTAGCCTGGAAGAGAGGCAGCGAGACCGAGGGTTGACCAGTGATGTTGAAGACGCCTTGGAATTGATAGAGGGATTGGCTGGCATCGCGAAACTGGTCGATGGTTACCCCTTCAGTGATCGTCGTGTTGGTGCTGTGGGGAAGTGCCGTGCACGGCAATGTGGGTGTCAGCAGGATGTCGAAGCCCTTGATCGCCTCGCCCACGTCGGCGCGGACCTTGCGCTGGACCTCGAACACCTCCGCGGCATACGAGAGCGGCAGCCGCTTGGCCGCCCGGTAGAATTCGAGATTGACTGGGTCCACGGTCTGCTCATCGACTGTGCGGCCGAGCGCTCGTGCGGCGTCATCGAGCGCGGCCATCCACATGACACAGGCGCCGGCCTCGACCGTTCGCATGTCGCCTAGGGCGTAGGGCGAGGGCATCTCCTCGATGAGATGCCCCATCATCTCGAGGGATTTTGCGGTGCGCTCGACGGCCGCGCGGATATCCGGCTCGACCTTCCTCTCGCCCCATGGCGAGGTGGCCACGCCGACCCGCAGGCGGCCGGTCGAGCGACCGAGCTCCTCCACGTAGGGCCGCTCGGGCGGCGCGATGACGAACGGATCGCCTGGATAGGCGCCGCTGAAGACATCGAGCCCCGCCGCCATGTCTCGGACGCTGCGGCAAACCACGAAGGTGCGACCCAAGGCTAAGCCGGTATCCTGATGGTCCGGACCGCCCGAGATGCGGCCCCGCGAAGGATTCAAGCCGACCAAGCCGCAGAAGGACGCCGGGGTTCGGGTGGACCCGAGGCTGTCGCTGGCATGCGCGATCGGCACGATGCCGGCCGCCACGGCAGCCGCCGACCCGGAGGATGAGCCGCCCGACGTGCGGTCCAGCTGCCACGGATTGCGCGTGATTCCGTTCGCCAAGGATTCGCTCATGCGCGCCATCCCCACCCCCAATTCGGGGGTGGTGGTGCGGCCCACGATGCGCAGCCCGCCGGCGCGCGCACGTTGCATGAAATAGCCCTCTACAGGGGAGCGAAAACCCTTGAAGAGCCGGCTTCCCTGTTCTTGGAGCCGGCCGGCCTCGCTCGCACCTATGTCCTTGCGCAGGAAGGGCACCCCAGCGAAAGTTCCGGTGTCGGAGCCGGATACCGCTTCGGCGTCCTCATAGAACTCGATTACGGCGTTGATGGTCGGGTTGATCTGGTCGTGTGCCTCGCGCGCGAGGCGGATGAGCTCCACGGCCGTAACCTTGCCGCTGCGCACCAGCTCCGCAAGCCCCGTGGCGTCATGGCTGGCGTATTCGTGCAGCTTCATGCGTACCCTTCCCTCCATCTCAGCAAGTGTCCATTACCGAACAAGTGGACACTATCTTCGTGTGATCGCCGCCGCGTCGAAAGACGCCTCAGGCCGGCCCCTTACCCTCGATCGCCGCCGTCGCGACAGAGCAGCAGCGAAGCTCGGCCGGCCGCATCCGAACGAATTCCGGAAGCACGTTGAGAGA
>NZ_JAPYKP010000302.1:0-1499 GCF_037179725.1 Mesorhizobium sp. Cs1321R2N1
GCATGAGACTTCCTGTGTCAACCTTTGGCGAGCAAGGCAGCTGCGGCGGGGTGTCTGTCTGGATTGTAGAGGGTACCGTCCTGCCAGGCGCGCCAGAGGATTCTGAGCCAAGCCCTGGCAAGGATGCGAACGGCATGCGGGTGTCTGCACCCTCGCTTTCTGGCGTCCTGATAGACCTTTGCAGCCCAAGGGCTTGCATGTCTGGAGTTGTCGGCGAAGCAAGTGATTGCGGCGCGCAGACGCTTGTTGCATGCCCATCGCCAGACGACGGCGCGGGATTTTCCGCTCTGGTAGGTGACGGGTGCGACGCCAGCCTCGGCGGCGAGGTGCTCCTCGCTCTGGAAGCGGGCGCGTACGTCGCCCAGCTCGGCGGTGATCTGGGCGGCGCAAATTTTTCCGGCGCGCGGAAAGGACATGACGATCTTTCCCTCGGGCAGTTCGGCGACGGCATGCTCGATGCGGCTGGACAGTTTGGCGATCTGGGCGACGAGGCTTTCGAGGGCAGAAGCGATGGCGCGCACGAGTTCACCCTTGGCGTCGGCCTCGGCCTCGGCGGTGATTGGGCTGGGAGCGGAGCGGAGCCGGCCGAGCACGTCGGCGACGCCGCGCCGGCCGCAATACTGGTTCTGGGCGAGGAAGGCGGCCATGCGCTTCTCCCCCAGGCGGGCGGCGCTTTGCGGCGTCGGGTAGCGCTGGATGAAAGCCAGGGCGATTGGGCTTGCGATGTCGGCGAACGGGCTGGCGGCGCCAGGCCAGAAGCTGTCGAGCAGGGCACGAAGCTGGTTGGAGAGCACGAGCCTTGTGGCGACGAGATCGTCACGCCCGCGCACCAGCGCCCGCAAGGCCTTGATGGCGTCGGACTGAGGCTTGAGTGGCGCCAGCCGGTGGCCATCAGTGCGCAGGATGTCGGCCAGAATGTAGGCGTCGCCGGGATCGCTCTTGGCGGCGACGGCGCGATAGCGAGGCCGGCACGCCTTGACGACATTGGGATGGATTGGCGTGACGACGAAGCCTGCTTCGACCAGCACGTCGACAAGAAGCCCGCTGGGCCGCTCGATGGCAACTGGCGTCTCGCCGGGCGGCCCATGCCGGCGCAAGCGGGCAACGAGAGCGGCAAGGCCGTCCCGGTCATGGGCGACGCTGAAGTGATCAAGGATCTTGCCGGCAGCGTCGACGGCACAGACGGCATGGCTCGATCCGCCCCAATCGAGACCGACGAAAATGGTCATGGATGCACCTCACAGAACTGGAGTATGGTGCCCGGTGCCGGGAGCCTTCACGGGATGCTCATCAATCGGCGCTCTGGACCCATCTTGGCCGAAGTGTCCGTGGCGCATCTTCCTGTAGCCCGTCTGCGGCTTCCGGCCACCGCAACGCCGCAGGTCTCATGCGGGCCCTCGAAGGGCGAGCACCACAGGCGGTCGTTACGGTGGCGCGGGACCAACGCCCAATCAGCTCTTAAACTGATTCAACGCAATCGTGAGGTTGCCTGATGAGCA
>NZ_JAPYKP010000303.1:0-1493 GCF_037179725.1 Mesorhizobium sp. Cs1321R2N1
TTCCGGAGACGGTCGCGCCACCGCTGACATCAGCCGGAATCTGAAATCCCCATAGCCATCGCCTGTGGCCCGCGGGTTCCTTCCTCGGGGACTTTCGTACGCGTGCCGGCGCCCGAAACTCTTCACGACAGCGGAAATAATGCCGCCCAAGCCGAACGTCTGCTTTCAGGAAGCGGCAAGGCTGACCTCAATGGCCGAGATCGGGCGCATTCGTGACGGAGGCAACCAACGTGCGCCTCGTATCGTCACATCTTGCGGCTCCATCCACGGCGCAGCATGACGTGCCGGCCTGTCCCGTCCTTACACAACTCTGTCACGAAGCCAGCCTATCCGATCATCGGAACTGAAACATCCACATGACACGCCTTGAAACCGCCTGGCCGGAGGGCGATCGGGAAAATGTGGAATGCCGTTTTTCGGAGACGACCATGCTTGAACGGACAGACAGGGCCGCGCCCCACTGGGATCAGTCGAAGAAACAGATGTGGCTGAGTGAATTCGAGATTGTCCTGCGCGACCGCGTCATTGCCAATGGCGCTGTCAGGATCGAAGATGGCCGGATCGCCGAAATCCGCGACCAGCCTGTCGAGAACGCCGACCTCGTCGGCGGCGGCCGCCTGCTGCTGCCTGGTTTCATCGATATGCATGGCGACATGGTGGAGCGGGAAGTGGAGCCGCGCACCGGTGTCCACGTGCCGATGGCAATCGGCATCGCCGAACTCGACAAGCGGCTGGCCTCCTGCGGCGTGACCACAGCCTATGCCGCGCTCTCCTTCATCGGCAACAGCGCCACCGCGGCTTTGCTGCGCTCGGAAGAACACACATCTTCCATCATCGAGACCATCACCGGGCTGAAAGACGACCTTCTGGTCGATCACCGCATCCATGCCCGTTTCGAGGTGACGTTCACCGCGGCTGTCGGCGTGCTGGAAAGGCTGATGGATGCCGGCAAGCTGCATCTGGTTTCGCTGATGGATCATACGCCCGGACAGGGACAGTACCGCGATGTCGAATTGTATATCGCCCGCCTGGCCAAGGAGCGCGGCATGTCGATAGCCGATGTATCCGAGGTCGTCGGCAAGCGCATGGCGGATCGAAACGGGCATGGCGGTGTGCTCGGCACGCTGCAGAACCTGTCGGCCTTTGCCCGCGCCCGCGGCATCGTGCTCGCCTCGCACGATGACGACACGCTGGAAAAGGTGGAATTTGTCCACGGCCTGGGAACCGTGCTCAGCGAATTCCCGGTGACGCTGGAGGCGGCGCGGGAAGCCCGCCGGCTGGGCATGTATACGGCCATGGGCGCGCCCAACGCGCTGCGTGGAGAATCCTATTCGGGCAATCTTTCCGCCCGCCAGGCCTATGAGGCCGGGCTGCTCGACATGCTGGCCAGCGACTATCACCCGGCCTCGATCCTGCCGGCCGTGCTCGGCCTGGCGGAACTGCGCGACAGTGGCCTGGCGAAGGCTGCGGCACTGGCAAGCGCCAATCCGGCC
>NZ_JAPYKP010000304.1:0-1481 GCF_037179725.1 Mesorhizobium sp. Cs1321R2N1
CAGCCAGCTGGCCGGCCTGCCGGAGGCGGCGCGCCGCATCCTGGGGCGCAATGTACGCATCGGTCGCCCGCTCGGCGTGGCGGGCTTGCCCGAAGCGGCGAAAGGCCCTGCTTTCTCGGCCGCTGTCGGGCTTCTGATCTATCCGCAGATGGCGAGCTTCGAGAGCCATCCGGCGAAAGGCATTTCCGGTCTCAGGACGACCGGAACTGGTGGAAAACTGCATCGCATGAGTCAGTGGTTGAGAGACAGTTTCTAATTGACGGGGACAGCCCCATAGGCGGCCGCGGCGGCGAAGCGGCGTGAAAGGCAAAGGACGGAGACAATGACCATCAATCTGCAGAAGCCGGACATCACCGAGCTCAAGCCGCGCATCACCGTGTTCGGTGTCGGCGGCGGCGGCGGCAATGCCGTGAACAACATGATCACCGCCGGACTGCGCGGTGTCGAGTTCGTCGTGGCCAACACCGACGCGCAGGCGCTGACCATGTCGAAGGCCTCCCGGCTGATCCAGCTTGGCGCGCATGTCACCGAGGGGCTCGGTGCCGGATCGCAGCCGGAAGTCGGCCGCGCCGCGGCGGAAGAGTGCATCGACGAGATCCTCGACCATCTCACCAACACCCATATGTGCTTCGTAACCGCCGGCATGGGCGGCGGCACCGGTACGGGTGCTGCTCCGGTTGTTGCCCGCGCGGCCCGCGAGAAGGGCATCTTGACCGTCGGCGTCGTCACCAAGCCGTTCCACTTCGAAGGCCAGCGCCGCATGAAAACGGCCGACTTCGGCA
Source organism: Mesorhizobium sp. Cs1321R2N1 (assembly GCF_037179725.1). NCBI lineage: Bacteria > Pseudomonadati > Pseudomonadota > Alphaproteobacteria > Hyphomicrobiales > Phyllobacteriaceae > Mesorhizobium > Mesorhizobium sp. Cs1321R2N1. The sequence continues at coordinate 783 of NZ_JAPYKP010000304.1, forward strand.
TCGAGGAGTTGCAGAAATGCGTCGACACCTTGATCGTTATCCCCAACCAGAACCTGTTCCGGCTGGCCAATGACAAGACCACCTTTGCCGACGCCTTCGCGATGGCCGACCAGGTGCTCTACTCCGGTGTCGCCTGCATCACCGACTTGATGGTCAAGGAAGGCCTGATCAACCTCGACTTCGCCGACGTGCGTTCGGTGATGCGCGAGATGGGCAAGGCGATGATGGGTACCGGCGAGGCTTCGGGCGAGGGCCGTGCGATGGCCGCGGCGGAAGCCGCGATCGCCAACCCGCTGCTCGACGAGACCTCGATGAAGGGCGCCAAGGGCCTGCTGATCTCGATCACCGGCGGCCGCGACCTGACCCTGTTCGAAGTCGACGAAGCGGCGACCCGCATCCGCGAGGAAGTCGACCAGGACGCCAACATCATCCTGGGCGCCACTTTCGACGAGGAACTCGAAGGCGTCATCCGCGTCTCGGTGGTCGCAACCGGTATCGACAAGTCGGCGGCTGAAATCGCCGCCGCGCCGATTTCGATCCGCACCGCTCCGCCGAAGCCGGCTGCCCGGCCGGCCGTCGCCCCGGTGGAAAGCCGCCCGGCACCGGTCCAGCAGGCGGTGTATGAACCACGCGCCGCCGATCCGGTTGCCGACGCCATCCAGTTGGCCGAAGCGAATGCCGCGGCCATGGCGCAGGCTC
>NZ_JAPYKP010000305.1:0-1458 GCF_037179725.1 Mesorhizobium sp. Cs1321R2N1
GATCGTATGCGACGCCACCGGGCGGCTCGAGCGGCAGTGCAAGCAGCACCGGCCCGGCGCCGGTGTCGGCCGTGACCGGCAGCGGCTTCGGAGCGTCCATCAGGTCCGGGATGGAGAAGGGCGTGCCGTCCGGGAGGATGCCCCGGGCGGATACGATCGAGACCTGACCGGCGTCGAGCAGCGACTGGTCGAGGGTCAGGTGCTGGAAGCCGAAAGTATGGAGCTGGCCGGCCTGCAATGCGCCGCGCACCATGCCTTCGAAGAACCGATCCTGTTGCTGGAAGTGCTGGGTCCTGAGAAACAGGCCCTCCGACCACAGCACCCTGTTTGCATCGCTCATACCATTACTTTCTGCACGCACCCGTCTGCCTTGTCGCTAGGCGGAAATGCCGCCCTTGCCGAGGCTGACGTTGATGGTGAATTTCGACCCTGGCGACACCGACTTGGTGGTGCGCCAGTTGCGTCCACCCGGCTCGCGGATGAGCGCCACGAAGCCGAGCGCCGTCGCGTTTGGCTCGACCGTGATGGTCTTGGCCGCCGTCTTGCCAGGCGCAACCGAGATCGCGTCGGAGCCGATGAGGTCGGCACCGAGCGCCGAGCCCGCGTCGCCCTGCAGCGCGAAATAGTCGGCGGAGTTAAACTTGCCGGTGCTGGTAAGTCGCATCACCAATACCGTCACCGGCCGGTCGCCGCCGCCCGGTCCTGGATTCATGCCCGCACCGCCGGTCACGTTGACCGAGATAACCGATGGTTTCGGCGGGCCGCTCTGGCAAGCCGCCAGCAGCCCCGTAGCGCCGAGGGCAACGACGAATTCGCGTCGGTCGATCATGTCCTACTCCTCTTCATATGCGTCCCTGAAGTCTGCGCCGATCTCGCCCAGGAAACTCGATTCCGCGCTCTGGGCGATGTCGCGATGGCGTTTCTGGTAGAGCTCCCACAGCTTGGCGTTACGCCCGCCGGAGAGCAGATTGCCGATGGCGGAGTTGGATTTGAGCTCCTCTTCGATCGCGGCAGGATCAAAACGGTCGATCATGCGCCGAAGTGCTGCCTGGACGCCCCGCCAGGCGCGTACGTGATGCTGTGCAAGATCCTTCACCGCGTCGCCGATCGCCGCCTCACCGGAGAGAAAGCCCGGACTGCGTTCCGAGATGATGGTGACGACGACATCCTCGACCGTCGGCAGGAATTTAAGCGGATTGACCTCGGAAGCGCCGACCATCGTCTGGGCGACACGCGCGCTTCCCTTCTCCTCAGCGCGTTTGCGCAGGAGCTGCATCAGGCCCTCCAGCATCAGCCGGTATTCACGACCGAATTTTTCCATTTCGGCGATCGCATCGCGGCCGGGAAAATCGGCGTCCTCGACACCCATGCCGCGCAAGAATGCGGCGCGAAGCGCCATATCGCTTGCTGCTGGCTGCGCCGGGCGCGCCAGCTTCGCCGTTGCAACGGCGCGGCGCG
>NZ_JAPYKP010000306.1:0-1444 GCF_037179725.1 Mesorhizobium sp. Cs1321R2N1
GGATGGCGCAGGAGGCACACCGGGTGGTTCTTGGGCCTCAGGCGAAGCCGGTTCTTGGCTTTGGCCACTGGCAAAGGGCGATTTTCTTGATGTTCTGCGCTGCGGCTGCAATCAGGCACTGGCAGGCGACGCGAACGTGACTTCGGAAGCGGGCGTAGCGGTGGCCATGCAGTTGCTTGGCATCCGCGAAGGAGCGTTCGACGGTCTCCTTACGGCGGCGGTAGACAAGCTTGCCCCAGCCGGTCAAGCGATTGGCGTCGGTGCGCTCTCGCGCATCTTGCCAGACATGGCGGGTGACGGTGCGTGTGGCGGCGGCATTGGTCGTGCAGGAGGCCCGCAGCGGGCAGGTTTGGCAGATGGCCGGATCGCTCCTGTATTGGCGGTAGCCATTGCGATCGGTGGTGGCATAGCTGAGAAGCTGGCCTTGCGGGCAGCGATAGCCATCCAGATCCGGCTCATAAGCGAAAGCGCTCTTTCTCATCATGCCCGGCTTGGGCGGTGTTGGATTGCGATAGCCGGTGACGCCGAGGATGTCGCGGTCCTCCAATCCCTTGGCGATGCCAGCGGTTGCGTATCCCGCATCGAGCCCAACCGCTCCCACCTGGAAGCCAAAGCGTTGGCGCTGCCGGTCGAGGCGTGAGAGGTAGACGATCGAGTCGTGCACATTGGCAGGTGTGGCAAAAGTGTCGGTGATGATGGCATGGGCAGCGTCCACCGTGCGGTGGTCGAGATAGAAGAAGCCCTTCGGTTTGCCGTCGCGCACCATATAGCCGCTGTCGGGGTCGGTGCGCGAGACCTTGGTCTGCTTTTCGACAGGCTGACGCTCCTTGTCCTTCAGCGGCTTCTTGCCATGCTGAGCGCGGTCTTCCTGGATCGCGGCATCCAGCGCCTCCCAGTAGTCGGCGCGCGACTTGGCCACCACCGCAAGGTCGTATTTGCCTTTGTTGGCGTTGGCCTTGAGATGTGTCGAGTCGGTGTAGAGCACCGTGCCGTCGACAAGCCCATGCCCGATCGCCTGCTCCACGATCCTGTCGAAGATACCCTGCGCGATGGTCTCGTCCTGATAGCGCCGGCGCCGGTTCTGCGACAGCGTCGAGGCGTCGAATACCTTGTCCGTCAGCTTCAGCCGCAAGAACCAGCGATAGGCTACGTTGACCTCGATCTCGCGCACCAACTGCCGTTCCGAGCGAACCCCGAACAGGTAGCCGATGAACAGCGCCTTGAACATCAAGGTCGGATCGAGCGGCGGCCGGCCATTGTCGGCGCAGTACAGCGGCGCCGTCAGCTCGTGGATAAAGGAAAAGTCGATCACGCGGTCGATCTTGCGCAACAGATGATCAGCCGGAACAAGCTGATCCAACGTCACCATCTCGAGCGCGGTCTGTTCAGGGGCGGGTCGCTTCAACATGACCCAGTGAATCAAAAACCCCAGGCAAAAGCCAGG
>NZ_JAPYKP010000307.1:0-1427 GCF_037179725.1 Mesorhizobium sp. Cs1321R2N1
GATCGTGTCCCAGGGAGTGGTGTAGCTGACGGTTTGGTCGCCGCGCTCTCCGGCAAGGGGCCGGGATGATCAGCGTGCCACAGCTGGCAGGCTGATGAGGGGATCATCGCTCATTTGGCTGATGGTTTCCAGTGTCATGTATCTGGCGCGCTGGACGGCCCATTCATCGTTCTGCTCGAGCAGGATCGCGCCGACGAGGCGGACGATGGCGTCATCGTTTGGGAAGATGCCAACGACCTCGGTCCTGCGCTTGATCTCGCCGTTGAGGCGCTCGATCGGGTTTGTGCTATGGAGCTTGACGCGGTGCTCCTTGGGGAAGGTCATGTAGGCCAGCACGTCGGGCTCAGCATCGTCCATGATGGTGGCGAGCTTGGGCACCTTAGGGCGGATCTGGTCGGCGACGGCACGCCATTGGGCGCTCGCGGCTTCCGATGTCTCCTGGGCGAAGGCTGTGGCGATGAAGGCCGAGACGACACGGCGCCCGCTCTTTCCGGCATGGGCCAGCACGTTCCTCATGAAGTGGACGCGGCAGCGTTGCCATGTCGCGCACAGCACCTTGGTGACGGCCGCCTTGAGGCCTTCATGCGCGTCGGAGACAACGAGCTTGACGCCACGCAGGCCACGACGTGTGAGCTTGCGCAGGAACTCCGTCCAGATCGGCTCGGCTTCCGACGTGCCAATCTCCATGCCCAGGACCTCGCGCCGGCCGTCCGCGTTGACGCCGACGGCGATGATGACGGCGACCGAGACGATGCGTCCGCCGCGGCGCACCTTCAGGTAGGTGGCGTCGATCCACAGATAGGGCCAGTCGCCCTCGATGGGTCTTTCGAGGAACGCCTTGACCTTGCCGTCGATCTCCTCGCACAGCCGGCTGACCTGGCTCTTCGAGATGCCGCTCATGCCCATGGCCTTGACCAGGTCGTCGACCGAGCGTGTCGAGATGCCCTGGACGTAGGCTTCCTGGATGACGGCGGTCAGCGCCTTCTCGGCCATGCGGCGCGGTTCGAGGAAGCCGGGGAAGTAGGAACCCTTCCTGAGCTTGGGGATGCGCAGTTCGACGGTGCCGGCGCGCGTCTCCCAGTCGCGCTCGCGATAGCCGTTGCGCTGGGCCGTGCGCAACGGGTTCTTCTCGCCATAGGCGGCGCCGGTCGCGGCTCCAACCTCCAGCTCCATCAGCCGCTCGGCGGCAAAGCCAATCATCTCGCGCAAAAGATCGGAATCCGGAGTCTTCTCCACGAGCGAGCGCAGGTTCATCATGTCGTCGGTCATCGATGGTTCCTTCGAATCAGGTTGGTGTCAGCAACCCGACCTTACCGGCGAACTGTCGATGACCACCGCAAAGCAGCTCGCTCGCTACAGCGCTGTTGAGGGCGCGCTCGCGAGCGGCTTCGCTACCGCCGAGCTACACCACCTGTGGGGACGCGACC
>NZ_JAPYKP010000308.1:0-1421 GCF_037179725.1 Mesorhizobium sp. Cs1321R2N1
GCCATCGGCAACAACAACAAGGCGATCGGGCAAGGCTCGGTGGCGCTCGGCAACGGCTCGACGGCAGGTGCGGCCGGCCTCGCCGGCAATGTCGCGCTGGGCGACGGCGCGACGGCGGCGGCGAGTTCCGGCGACGTGGCGCTGGGCTCCGGTTCGACGACCGTCGCGGCGGTCGCTACGCCCAGTGCGGTGATCAACGGCACCACCTATGCCTTCCAGGGCATCAATCCGACCTCGACGGTCAGCATCGGCGCGCCCGGCGCGGAACGCACGCTCACCAATCTGGCGGCGGGGCGGATCAGCGCGCTCTCGACCGATGCGATCAACGGTTCGCAGCTGTTCGCCACCAACCAGGCGGTCGACGCCATCGGCGCGGCCATCACCAACATCAATGTCGGCGGCGGGATCAAATATTTCCACGCCAATTCGGCGCTGCCGGATTCGCAGGCTCTTGGAGCCGATTCCGTCGCTGTCGGTCCCAATGCGGTGGCCAACAATGCCGGCGACGTGGCGATCGGCCTCAATTCGGCGTCGGGCGCGACAACCGCGGTCGGCGGCACGACGATCGGCGGCGTCAACTACACCTCCGCCGGCGGCACGCCGGCCGGCGCCTTCTCGGTCGGCTCGGCCGGCGCCGAGCGCCAGATCCAGAACGTCGCCGCCGGACAGTTGAACGGCGGTTCCACCGACGCCGTCAACGGTTCGCAGCTCTTCGCCACCAACCAGCAGGTGACGGCCAACACCACCGCCATCTCGAACATCGGCGGCAACCTGACCAACATCGCCGGCGACACCTCGACCGCCTATACCGACGCCAATGGCATCGGCATCCGCTACGCCCGCACCAACGAGACCGGCTTGGCGCAGACCGATTCCTTCGCCCAGGGCGTCGGCTCCACGGCCGTCGGCTACCAGGCGACCGCGACCGGCGTCAGCGCGCTGGCGCTCGGCCGCGACAGCGCGGCCAGCATCGACGGCAGCGTAGCGCTCGGTTCGGGTTCGGTTTCCGATCGCGCGATCGCTCCCGCTTCCGGACAGATCGCCGCCGGTCCGTCGAACTTCATCCAGTACAACACCACCGATAAGACGCTGCTCGGCGCCGTTTCGGTCGGTACCGCCACCGCCTACCGGCAGATCACCAACGTCGCCGACGGTACGCAGGACCAGGACGCCGTGACGGTGCGCCAGCTGGCGGGGGCGATCGCCGCGGTCTCCGCCACCTCGACGAAATATTTCCATGCCAATTCGACAGCCGGCGACTCGCTGGCGGTCGGAGCGGAATCGGTCGCGGTCGGCCCGACCACGGTCGTCAACGGCGACAATGGCGTCGGCATCGGCAATGGCGCCATCGTCGACCAGACGGCGCCCGGCGGCACGGCCATCGGCCAGAACGCCCATGTGATGCTGGCCGACGGCATCGC
>NZ_JAPYKP010000309.1:0-1413 GCF_037179725.1 Mesorhizobium sp. Cs1321R2N1
GCTGGCCGCCGTGGCCTGCCCGGTCGTGCTTCTGGCCAGCGACCGCGTCAGGCGAGCCGAAGCCGAGGAGGCGGCAACCGAGACCGGCGCCTGATGCTCTACGGTGCTACAGGCCGAGGAACTGCCGCCCGATCAAATAGCCCAGCGCCGCCACGACGAGCGGGAACAGCGCCGGCGCGACCTTGCCGAGGAAGGAGACGCTTGTGTCCCTGGGCGGCACATAGCGTCCATTGCCAAGATTCTTGGTCATTGCGTACCCCACGCCATCGGATAATTAGCAGATGCTTATTGACGCATGGCCGAATTAACGGGTTGCAAAGAAATTCGATCGAATAGCCGACCATTGCGCGGCGCCCACAGCCTGTTTGTCGCTGATCCCGGCGCACGCCGCCCCGGCTACAGACAAGATACAAGCGCTTCGGCTAAAGTTCCGCCGGACGCGTCACCAGGGGGAGAACCGAAATGAGCAAAGCCAGTTCAACGCCGGCCGGGCAGCCGAGGCCCGCCAATCCAAGACAACTGGCCGAGATCGCCAGCTACCACGCCCACATCTACTATGACGGGCAGGCCGAGCGGCAGCATGCCGAATGGCTGCGCCAGCGCATCGCCGAACGGTTCCGCGTGCGCCTCGGCAATTGGCAGGACGGACCGGTCGGCCCGCACGGGCAGGCCATGTACCAGGTCTCCTTCGCACCCGAAATTTTCGCCACGCTGGTTCCCTGGCTGATGCTGAACCACCAGGGCCTGAGCATCCTCATCCACCCGAATACCACCAACCCCAAGCGCGACCATCTGGTCGACCCGATCTGGATCGGCCGGGCGCTGGAGGTGCATGGCGAGGTCCTGGGCGAGGAGCATGAGGCGGAAGAGGCGCTGGAGGTGAATACGGAGCCGACGCTGGAGGCTTGAGGTGCCCGCGATGAGGTGGCCGTTTGGCGCTCTCGCGGTTTGATGATCCCATTGGGGAATGACAGGATGAAACCCTTGGCCGCTGAAACCTTGCCCTATCTGTCATCGGCGCTGCTCGACCGCCTGTCGATCTCGACAGTCGACATGGTCGACGAGATCGAACGCCAGATCGTCGGCCAGAGGCGCGGCGAAGTCTGGTGCGCGCCGAAAGCGGTCGTGCTGCCGGGCGACGACCGCTACATCATGGCGACGCTCGGCGTTGCGTCCACGCCGCCCGTGCTGGCCACGAAATCGCTGGTCGTCAATCCGAGCAACGCCGGGCGCGGACTGCCCACGCTCAATTCGCTGATCACGCTGCTCGACGCCGAAACCGGCCTGCCGCTGGCCCTGGTCGACGGCAATTGGGTGACGGAGAAGCGCACGGCCGCCTTGAGCGCCGTCGCCGCCAGGCGCATGGCGAACGGCGATGCGTCATCCCTGGCCTTCATCGGCTGCGGCGTGCAG
>NZ_JAPYKP010000310.1:0-1268 GCF_037179725.1 Mesorhizobium sp. Cs1321R2N1
GCCGACTTCGCAAGCCGGGCGAGGTGGGTTTCGGCACCGCCGCGCTCCACGGCGCCCCCTCTGTCCTGCCGACCCGGCCCTACGCTATCGCTCCGGGCGTTCGTCGTTCGGAAAGCCAAGCAATTGGCTTCCCGTCCGTTTCGCGGACCACGCCTCACCCTCCACGAGGTCCCACGAGGGGGGAGATCGGAAGCTCGGATGTCGGCGCTCTCCGCCGATGCCGCGACCGTCTCAGGCGGCCGCCTTCTCTGCCGCGATGCCGTTCAAGACCTGGATCACATCGGCCGGCAGCTTCAGCTCGGCCGCCGCCAGGTTCTCCCTGAGATGGCCGACCGACGACGTGCCGGGGATGAGCAGGATGTTGGGGGAGCGCTGCAACAGCCAGGCGAGCGCCACCTGCATCGGTGTCGCGCCAAGTTTTTGCGCGACGTTGGCAAGCGTGCTCGACTGCAGCGGTGTGAAACCGCCGAGCGGGAAGAACGGCACATAGGCGATGCCGTCGGCGGCAAGCTCGTCGATCAGCGCGTCATCCTGGCGATGCGCGATGTTGTATTGGTTCTGCACGCAGACGATGTCGACCATGCCGCGTCCCTGCGCGATCTGTTTGCGGGTGACATTGCTCAGGCCGATATGGCGCACCAGGCCCTGGCGCTGCAGTTCGGCGAGCGTGTCGAGCTGCGGCTCGAGCGAGCCTTCGGCTGGTCCGTGTATCCCATGCATGGAGCGCAGGTTGACGACTTCGAGCACATCCAGCCCGAGATTGCGCAGATTGTCGTGCACGGCCTGTATCAGCTCCTGCGGTGACATTGCGGGGATCCACGATGCATCCGCGCCGCGCCGGGCACTGATCTTGGTCACGATGGTGAGGTTGGCGGGGTAGGGGTGCAGCGCCTCGCGGATGATCTGGTTAGTCACGTGCGGGCCGTAGAAATCGCTGGTGTCGATATGGTCGACGCCGCTGGCAATGGCCTCGCGCAGCACGGCGAGTGCGGCGTCGCGGTCCTTTGGCGGGCCGAAGACGCCCGGTCCGGCCAGTTGCATGGCGCCGTAGCCGAGGCGCTTCACGGTGCGGTCGCCGAGTTTGAAAGTTCCGGCCTTGCTGATGTCGGTCATGGTGTCGTCTCCTTTGGATCAGCCAGATATAGACAACGCGCGCCTGCACGATAATATGGTGCAATCGGAACGGCCTGTGCGGAAAGGCGAACAATGGCGGCGGATCTGGGCGACCTCCAGGCGTTCATGGCGGTGGCGCGCGCCGGCGGCTTCCG
>NZ_JAPYKP010000311.1:0-1225 GCF_037179725.1 Mesorhizobium sp. Cs1321R2N1
GTGACCTGAGACCCTGAAGCTCCTCCAGTTTTTGGTAGAGTTCGTCCCGCTCAAGGAGACGGACGAATGAAGCGTTCACGGTTCACGGAAGAACAGGTCATCGCGATTTTGAAGGAGCAAGAGGCGGGAATGAAGACCGCCGATGTCTGCCGCAAGCACGGGATCTCGGAAGCGACCTTCTACAAATACAAGGCCAAGTTCGGTGGCATGGACGTTTCCGACGCCCGCAAGCTGAAGGCTTTGGAGGAGGAGAACGCCAAACTGAAGAAGCTGCTGGCCGAGCAGATGCTGGACAATGCCATCCTGAAGGATGTCGCCGCAAAAAAATGGTGACGCCCGATGCCAAGCGATGCGCTGTGGTCCACGCCTGCGAGCGGCATGGGGTGAGCCAGCGTCGGGCGTGCAAGGCTCTTTTCGTCGATCGCTCGAGCGTTCGCTACACAAGCATCCGGCCGGACGATGCCATCGTTCGAGCCGCGATGAAGACGGTGGCTGCCGAGCGCCGCCGCTTTGGCTACCGGCGCATCCACATCATGCTTGAACGGCAAGGGATCGTGATGAACCAGAAGAAGCTGCGGCGGCTTTATCGGGAGGAGAAGCTCCAGGTCCGCAAGCGTGGCGGCCGCAAGCGGGCCTTGGGAACGAGAAGGCCGATGATCGCGCCGGGCCGGATGAACGAGCGCTGGAGCCTGGATTTCGTCAGCGATGCCTTCACGGACGGACGACGTTTCCGGGTTCTGGCCGTCGTCGACGACTTCACGCGGGAATGCCTGGCGCTGGTCGCGGATACGTCGCTGTCGGGCGCCCGCGTCGCTCGGGAACTGGACGCCATCATCGCCCGCCGCGGCAGGTCCTGCACGATCGTCTCGGACAACGGCACCGAGCTGACGTCGATGGCGATCCTCAAATGGTGCCAGGAGAGCGGCGTCGAATGGCACTACATCGCACCCGGAAAGCCGATGCAGAACGGATTCGTGGAGAGTTTCAACGGCCGATTTCGCGACGAATGCTTGAACGAAACGCTGTTCTCCACCCTCGCGCAAGCGCGGGCAGCAATCGATCTATGGAAGGAGGACTACAACCGCAACAGACCACACTCAGCCCTGGGCAACATCACGCCCATCGAATTCGCCATAAAAATGGCGCTGGAAAAACAGGCCGCATGAGGCCAGAAATGAAGCGCCGGACTCTCCATTGAAATGGAGGGAACAAGGGTCTCAGGTCA
>NZ_JAPYKP010000312.1:0-1199 GCF_037179725.1 Mesorhizobium sp. Cs1321R2N1
GTCTCGACCTGCCGCTCGACGTGCGCGGCACCGCGTTCCAGCAGCGCGTCTGGCAGGCCTTGCGGGACATCCCGGCCGGCCGCACCGTCTCCTACGCCGAGATCGCGCGGCGTATCGGCGCGCCGAATGCGACCCGCGCCATCGCCGCCGCCTGTGCGGCCAACGCCCTTGCGGTCGCTATTCCCTGCCACCGCGTGATCAGGAAGGACGGCGCCCTGTCGGGCTATGCCTGGGGCGCGGAGCGCAAACGCGCGCTGCTCGACCGCGAAGCCGGTGGGCCGATGAAGGCACGCGGCAATGCCTGCCGGCCCTCGCGGGCCTGACGAGGACCCGGCAATGCGCGCGATGGCCAGGTCTTCCACCGCCGGTGCGAACAGCCAGATCGCCAACGGCGCTGCCGTCAGCCGAGAGGACGCGAAGACGCTGGTGATGGCCGCCATGGGAGAGCTGGTCGAGGATGGCAAGGCCGAATGGGGCCGCACGGTGAGCGGCGAGTTCGAGCTGCGGTTGATATCAGGCGAGGTGTTCGTGCTCGGCGAGGTGTCCGTCAGACGTGTCGCTTAGATACACTTGGCGCTCTACGGCGCCCCCCTCTGTCCTGCCGGACATCTCCCCCTCTTGGGGGGAGATTGGCAGTTGTGACGACGGCTCTTTTCTTGCGACGTTGGAAGATTGGCGAAGGCCGCGATGACAGCCAATCTCCCCCCTCGTGGGGGAGATGTCCGGCAGGACAGAGGGGGGCGCCACAGAACTCGGCGGTCGTGGTGAGCGCTCGTGAGCTGAAATTTCAATTTGAAAGCAAGCACCGGAGTGAGGAACATCCGGTCCGTGGCTAGGGTTCAGGCACAACAAGGAGTGAAGGCAATGAACCACATGCAAACCCATATGCCGGCGACAGCCGCCGGCGTCGCCCTCGACACCATCACCTATGCCACCGGCCAGTGCGCGCTTGGAAACATCGTCGTGGCGCGCAGCCCCATCGGCGTCTGCGGCATCCTGATCGGTTTCGACGCCAATACGCTGGAACAGGACCTCGCCGACCGCTTCCCCGGCAGGGTGCTGCTCGAAGACGAGGCCGGCTTGCGCGACGATGTCGCGGCGACAGCGCGCTTCATCGAAGCCCCCGGCGCCGGTCTCGATCTGCCGCTCGACATGCGCCACGGCACGCCCTTCCAGCAGCGCGTGTGGGAGCTGCTGCG
>NZ_JAPYKP010000313.1:0-1194 GCF_037179725.1 Mesorhizobium sp. Cs1321R2N1
CCACACGTTCACGCAAATCGAGCGAATAGGGCTTGGGCATGGCAAATCACCTCCATACGGAAGTGAATCACAAACCCGACATCATCGGAATCCCTCGCGATTCAACCTGAGCATCCGACGCTCTAGCGCGTCGTGCCCCTGCAATGGCGGGTGTTCGACGCCGTAGTAATCCGCAAGCTTGTTGCTCGGCGTCCTTGCCAAATCCTCGATCGGCATGCCGGCCGCGATCAGCAGCTTGACGGCGTTATCGAACCGGGTGGCCGGGATGGGCGGTTTGATGCCCGCGACATAGCAACTGATGGCGATCATGTTCAGTTCGTCCTTGCCCCAGGACCAGAACCGAGCCCCATCTGAGAAACAATCGACGCCTGCAAGAGCATCTTCCAGCGAAACGCCCTCGGCCTCGATGATTTCTTCTGTGATGCCGGTCAGTCGGGTGAAGAACGGATCGAGCCCGTATCTCTCGCCAAATCGGTCGACCGGCCTGATATAGGCCTTGTGCGTGCCCAGCACGGGGAAGTCGCCTTCGAGGCCGAGCCTTGCCGCGCCGATCTGGGCGATGACCGGATCGGGGTCATGGGCCGCGCACCAGAATCTGCGTTGCGAGCCCTCAAGGCAGAGAAACTCGCAGTCGAAGATGATTGCCGTTTTCACAACTCAGGATCCGGTTCCGGAAAACGAGATAAAACCCGGATGCGTCTTCCGGATAGCGACGTCAGTCCCTTCAAGAAAAAAGGCGGGAGTCGCCCGCCATTTTCGTTTTGGCTTGTCGACCGCCTAGTGCAGGCGGCCGCTGGCATGGGCCAGCATGGTGTAGACCTTGCCGGTGTCGGACGTGAGATAGGTCTGCGCCATGATGTTGTCGCGGTCATTGCGCGAGACATCCTTGAGCAGCTTCTCGAAATCGTCGCAATAGCGGTCGACGGCGGCGCGGAATTCGGCCTCCGCCTGGTATTTGCGGCGGATTTCGTCGAACGTCTGCTGGCCTTTCAGCGTGTAAAGCCTGCGCGTGAACACGTCACGCTCGCCACGCCGATAGCGGTTCCACAGTTCGATCGAGGCATCGTGGTCGATGGCCCGGGCGATATCGACGGACAGCGAGTTCAGCGATTCCACGACATGCAGCGGCGAACGCTGGGCAGGGGCCGGGCGCGGTGCTTCCGCGGGCGCCTGGGGGGCCGCCGGCCTGAGCTC
>NZ_JAPYKP010000314.1:0-1193 GCF_037179725.1 Mesorhizobium sp. Cs1321R2N1
CTGAATGCAGCGCCGCTGGAGATCAGCACCACGCGGCTGCCTGGCTTCAGCCGGCCGCGCAGCGCCGCCCGGCAGAACAGGAAGGACGCCTTGACGTCCATTTCCCAATTGGCCGAGAACTCGTCCCAGCTCTGGTCCTGAATCGGTGCCGACGGGGCGAAGGCACCGGCGCAGATCACCAGCACGTCCGGTTCGAGCGCCGCGAACACTGCCTCTGGCGCGGCCTCCCGCGTGGCGTCCGCCGCCAGCGTCCTTACGCCCGACGCCTGCCAGGAAAGTTCCTTCAAAGCGTCCACGCCCCGGGCGACAGCGAGCACGGTTGCTCCCTCGCTCAGCGCGGCTTCCACGATGGAGCGGCCGACGCCCCGGCTGCCTCCGACCACGACGACATTTTGACCTTGCAACGATCCCATGGATCACCTCGCTTTCCGGCCCGGAGGATTCCGGCGCCTAATGATCAGGACAGCGGAGGCGGGTGGAAATCATCGGTGGTGACGAGAATTTTTTGAGGCATTGTCCGGCCGTCACCCGTCGAAAGCCAGCAGCGCGAGGGAACGCTCACTCCGCCAGCAACGCCAGCTCCTCGGCCGTCAAATGCCGCGCCGTGCCCTTGGCGAGGTCGCCTAGATGCAGCCGGCCGATGGCGATGCGGATGAGGCGCTTGACCTCGATGGCGTGGGCGGCGAGCAGGCGGCGGATGTGACGGTTCTTGCCTTCGTCGAGCACGATCTCCAGCCAGGCGGTTCGGCCGCCGCTGCGCAGGAGGAGGATCGAATTGGCGGTCAGGGTCTCGCCGTCGACGGTGACGCCAGTGCGCAACCTGTCCAGCGTCGTTTCATCCGGCACTGTGGCGACCTGCACGTGATAGGTCTTGGGCAGATGCGAGGCCGGATCCATCAGCCGGTTGGCGAACTGCGTGTCGTTGGTCATCAACAGCAGGCCTTCGCTCGCCTTGTCGAGGCGGCCGACCGGCGAGACATAGGGCAAATCGAGCCCTTCGAGACAGGCATAGACGGTGTCGCGCTCGCGCGGATCATCGCGGGTGGTGACGAGCCCGCGCGGCTTGTTGAGCATGACATAGACCTTGCGCTCGGCAATGACCGCTTCGCCATCGACGACGATGCGGTCGCGGTTCATGTCGACGCGCAACGCCGCATCGCGCACCACCTTGCCGCCGACGCGCACGCGGCCCG
>NZ_JAPYKP010000315.1:0-1147 GCF_037179725.1 Mesorhizobium sp. Cs1321R2N1
GGGCCTGTTGCGCAATATTGCGGGAGGCGTGTTGTGAGGATTGAGGGCGGCCATTTTCGTTGCTTTGGAGGCTTTTCGGGGTTTGGGAGCCGCGCCTTTGCGGCGTTTGGCGGATTTCGGGCGCAGCTATGGCGTGATCGCCGCCCATCGTCTCATGTTGAAGGCGATGGTGGCGAGCATGATCTGGGCCGTTGCCTTGACGAGGCCGACATAGCGGATGCGGGTGAGACGCATGCGGTTCTTGAGCGTGGCGAATGTGGTTTCCACCGCCGCCCTGCGCCGCGCGATCAAGCGGTTGTAGAGCTTGAGGCGGGGCGGCAGTTCGGGATGGTGTTTGTTGGGCCGGCGGGCGAGCCGGGCCTTGATGCCGCGCGCCTTGAGCCGCGCCTGGCGGGCGTGGGTGTGGTAGGCTGCATCCGCCCATACCACCTTCTCGTCGCCGACGATCAGGTCGTCGGCTGGCTCGGTGTCGTTGACGTTGGCCGGCGTCGTGATCACAGTCCTGATCAGGCCCGAACCCTCGTCCACGCCGACATGGGCCTTGTAGCCGAAGGTGAAGCCGCCCTTCTTCCTGGTCCCGCCAAAAGCAGCGTCCGGATCGAGCGAGGCCCGCTTGCCGGAGCTCGGCGCCGAGGCCGCCTCGATCAGGGTCGCGTCCAGCATCGCGCCGCGCTTCAGCATCACGCCGGCTTTCTCCAACTGCCGGTCGAGTTCGCCAAACAGCCTGTCCAGAAGTCCCTTCTCGATCAAAAGATTGCGGAAGCGGTTGAGCACCGTGTGGTCGGGCACCGTCTCGTCGAGGGCGAGCCCCACGAAGCGGCGGAACGACAGCCGGTCGGCGAGCGCTTCCTCCAACTCGCGGTCCGACAGCCCGTAAAGCGACTGCAAGAGCAGGGCCTTGAAGAGAACCAGCGCTGGCCAGCCGGGATGGCCCGGACCACCATGATTGAGCCCGCCAAGCAGCTTCTCGAAACGGTACCACTTCACCAGCGACTCGATCCGATCCAGGATTCCCGACGAGCCAACCGCCTTGTTCCCAAGGAACGCCTCGATAAAGCTCATCTGTCCCGTCCGCTTCACCGCCATCGCAAATCCCTCCGAGCCATAATCGAAGTGAATCACAATGCCAGAATTGCGCAACAGGCCC
>NZ_JAPYKP010000316.1:0-1125 GCF_037179725.1 Mesorhizobium sp. Cs1321R2N1
GCGGCGGCTTCGGCATTGGCGATCGCCGCGCCCTGGTTGCGGGACAATTGCACGATGCGGCGCAGCATCTCGACGAAGCTGCCCGAGATCGGCAGGTTGGACCATGTCGCCTCGGGCGTGACGTGGAACAGCACCAGCGTGCCCTTGCCCTTCTTCAGCCCGGTGACCAGCGGCGTGCCGTCGGCAAGGGCTGCCCAGGTGCGCTCGACGATGTCGGGTGTCGGCTCGGCCAGCACCTGCCTGGCCACCGTGACCTCGGTCGGCGGCGCCAGGTCGGCGAAGGGGCCGGCCTTGGGAAATTCGGTGACCGGCTGCGGCGAGGTCCATGACAGCGCGCCGCCGAGCGAGCGCTCGCCGGTGCGCAGGCGGACCGGCAGCAAATCGTCATTGCCGGCGGCCGCCAGCCGTGAGCCGGCGAAACGCACCAGCGTGCCGCCATTGTCGACCCAGTCGACCAGCCTTTGCCGAACCTGCGCGGGAATGGTGCCGATATCGGCCATGACGATCATCGCCGGCTTCTGGTCGAGGATCTGCGGGATGGCGTCGGCGAGATCGGCGCTGGAGGGCTCGACCAGATCGGCGAAGGGCTGCAGCGCGCGCCTGATGTAGTAGAGCGGCGACAGAAGCGGCTGCGCCTGGTCGGCCTCGGCTTGCGACAGCAGCCCGACGCGGCGGCGTTTGGAGCTTTCGTCGAGCACGCGCACGGCGCCCGCATGGCGTTCGCCATCGAGCGCGATCGAGGCGAAGTCGTTGCGCAATTCGAACGGCACCGCCATGGTGCCGGTGGCCGTGGCCTCGCCCGGCGCGAAGGTCAGGGTCGCATCGGCGATGCGGCGGCCCTTGTCATCGAAGGCGCCGGCGGTGACCTGCGCCGGGGCGGGATCGCCGGGCGCGCGGACGGCGGTCAGACCAAAGCCGTCGACCTGGTTTTCGGCTGATCTCAGGCCGGTCAGGGAAAGCCGGTCGGCCACCGCCCAGACAACGCGGGCGGCATTTTTGGACAACAGCGTGTTGAAAGCGGCCTCGTCGCCCTTGGCCGCCAGGCCATCCGCCAGCACGGCGACGCTGGCGCCGGGCAAGCTCTCCAGCACACCGGCGACGCGGGCATAGACGGCGGGCCGGTCG
>NZ_JAPYKP010000317.1:0-1082 GCF_037179725.1 Mesorhizobium sp. Cs1321R2N1
GGGCGCGCGTTACCACGGCAAGATCGTTTCAGTGCGCGACGCCGTCCAGGGCGGCGCCGATCCCGAAGAGATCGAGATCGCCCGGCCGCATGCGGCCCTGCTTGCGCCCGGCAAATCGGTGGGCGGTTATACCGCCTTGCCGATCGCCGACGTAAAAGGTCTGCGCGCCGACGGCGGCGTCTCGCTCGACGAGACGTTCCTGCCGCCGACGCTGATCACCGGCGCGGTCCATTGGTACCGGCAATTGCTGCAGGAGGTCGTCACCGGCCTCGACCAGATCGCCGAAGCGCATGGTAAGATGGTGATGGGCGGCGCCGGCCGCAGCGTCGAAGACCTCTTGATGCTGCACCTGGCCAATGCCGCTCGCCCCCGGCTTGCCCATATGCTTGCGCAGGATGTCTTTCATCCTGCCGAACTCTATCTCGAACTTGCCGGACTGGCCGGCGAGATGACAACCTACGGCTCGAGCTCGCGGCGGCTCGGCGAATTGCCGGCCTACGACCACATGGCCCCCGGCCCCGCCTACATGGCGCTGGCCGACGCCTTGCGTTCGCTCATCCTCAGTTTGCGTTACATCGAACCGAAATCACGCGCGCTGCCGGTCATGCGGCACGCGACCAATGTCTGGAAGGTGCGCATCGACAACCCTAAGCTCCTCGTCGCCAGCCGCATCGTCATCCGTGTTGGATCGGAACTCTCGGACGACGCGTTGCGCAAGATCTTCGTCAACCAGGCGACAGTCGGCGCCGCAGACGAGTTCGAAGGACTTTGGAAGTCGCGTCTGCCCGGAATTCCGCTGAAACCGCTTCATTCGCAACCACGCGAGATTCCCTATGATGGCGACCGGCTGTGCCTGGAGCTCGACCAGAAGAGCGAGCATTGGGCCTCCTTGCTCGACGCCCCGGGATTCGTCATCGGCGTTTCCGGTGTCCTGGAGAGCGAGCCGCAGGTCGACTGCTATTCGGTGAACAGGTGAGGCCATGAGCCGGGATGATCCTTTCGGACTGTCGGAGGATCGCGAGCGCACACGCATCCGGCTGACCGGCGCTGCACCCCGGCCGATGGCGCCGCTGGCGCCGGGC
>NZ_JAPYKP010000318.1:0-1057 GCF_037179725.1 Mesorhizobium sp. Cs1321R2N1
CTAGAGCGTCGGATGCTCAGGTTGAATCGCGAGGGATTCCGATGATGTCGGGTTTGTGATTCACTTCCGTATGGAGGTGATTTGCCATGCCCAAGCCCTATTCGCTCGATTTGCGTGAACGTGTGGTGCGGTTTGTCGAGGCTGGCCATTCACGGCGAGCGGCGGCGGCCCATTTTGGGGTGTCGGTTTCGTTCGTCGTGATTCTGATGCGGAACTATCGATCGACCAACACCCTGGTGCCCAAGGCCAGCGGTGGTCGCCGCCATTCCAAGCTCGATCCGCATCGTTCGTTCCTGCTTGGCCGTGTGGTCGAGAAGGATGACATCACCATGCCGGAGCTTGCCGCCGAACTGGCCGCTGTAACCGGCGTCCAGGTTGCGCCTGCTTCGATCTCGCGTTGGCTCATCAGAAACGGCTACCGCTTCAAAAAAAACGCTGCTGGCCAGCGAGCAAGATCGGCCCGACATCAGCAAGGCGCGGCAGGAGTGGCAGACCAAGCGCCAACCACGAATGCGGCTTGAGCCCCATCGGCTGGTGTTCATCGACGAAACCGGAACCACTACGAAGATGACGCGCCTGCGCGGCCGCTGCCTGAAGGGCCAACGGCTGCGCTCAAAGGCACCGTTCGGACATTGGAAGACGCAGACCTTCATCGCCGGGCTGCGCTGTCATGGGCTCACTGCCCCTTTCGTCATCGACACGCCGATGAACCGGCGCATCTTCGAAACCTACGTCGAAACGCAGCTCGCTCCGACGCTGGCAAAGGGTGATGTGGTCATCCTCGACAACCTTGCTGCCCACAAGAGCCCTGCCGCCGAGAGGCTCATACGGGCCAGAGGCGCATGGCTGCTCTTCCTGCCGCCTTACAGCCCAGATCTCAACCCGATCGAAATGGCCTTCGCCAAGCTCAAGGCGCATCTGCGCGCAAAGGCCATCAGGACCATCGACGCCCTGTGGCAGGCCATTGGCGATATCTGCAATCTCTTCTCCCCAACAGAATGCAGAAACTACTTCGCTGCCGCAGGATATGGACTCACATGAAAGTCCGCCGCTCTAG
>NZ_JAPYKP010000319.1:0-1049 GCF_037179725.1 Mesorhizobium sp. Cs1321R2N1
TAGAGCGTGATGAGATTAGTTTCGGTCATAGCCGGAGTTTTCGAAGTAGTGTGAGCATTCTGTCGGTGTGATGCGGTTGAGAATTTGGCCGATCGCGTCGCAGACGGTTTGGACGGTGCGGCTTGCTGCCTTTCTCAGCCAGTGCTTGAGCTTTGAAAAGAGCTGTTCGATCGGATTGAGATCGGGTGAGTATTTCGGCAGGAAGAAGAGCCTGGCGCCGGCGGCGCGTATGGCGCGGCGCACCGCCTTGCCTTTGTGCGAGCCGAGATTGTCCATGATGACGATGTCGCCCGGCTGGAGGGTCGGCGCCAGAACCTTCTCGACATAGAGAAGAAATCTCTCGCCGTTGATCGGTCCGTCGATCAGCCAGGGCGCCTCGACGCGATCGTGGCGCAGCGCGGCCAGAAAGGTCATGGTCTTCCAGTGGCCATGCGGCACTTTGGCCTTGATGCGCTGTCCAACCGGCGCCCAGCCCCTGAGCGGCGACATGTTGGTCTTGGTCCAGGTCTCGTCAATGAAGACCAGTCGCGTGGGATCGATCCGGCCCCGATACTTCGCCCACTGCATGCGCCGTCGCGCGATATCGGGACGATCCTGCTCGACGGCGATCAGCGTCTTTTTTTGTGACTGAGCTTCTCGGCATGCACGAACTCCCACACCGAACGGTAGTCGACCTTCAGACCGCGCTCGCCAAGTTCGGCCACAAGGCCGCGCAAGGTGAAGTCCCTGTCGTGACAGCGCTCGATCAGCCAGTCGCGCCACGCTCCCGACAGCTTCTTCGGTTTGTAGCCGCCGACCTGGCGAGGCGCAGCGCTGCCAGTCTTTTCGACGCGCTTAAGCCACGCGATGGCCGCGCTATAGCTGACGCCAAATCGAGCCGCCGCCGCGCGGCGCGAGAGCCCTTCCGTCTTGACCGCGGCGACAACCCGCTCGCGAAGATCCATCGAATACCCTGCCATCCATGCTGGCCTCCTCCCAGCATGCATGTTGAATCAGAACGGCGATGATTTGGGAATCCCACGACTCTTATAAATTTCATCCCGCTCTAG
>NZ_JAPYKP010000320.1:0-986 GCF_037179725.1 Mesorhizobium sp. Cs1321R2N1
GCTCGCCCTGCTGGCGGTCGCCGTCGCGGTGCTGTCGCAGACGCTGGACCGGCGCGCGCCGGCCGTCGCCCTTCAGCCTGCCGCGGAGTAACTGCCTGTCGCCCAAAAGTGCGAAGCGGTTTTGGGACAACGACATGCAGCAAGGCAAAAGACTAGCTTGCGCCCATGGCGCGGCGGGCTGGACCAATCGACATCGACACCTTCAAATGGGCATGTCTTTTCGCGCTTGATGGAGGATGTCATCCAGAAATCGATCGAATGCATCGCCGGGGACTGCGAAGGCGTTTCCTACGAATTCCCGGTGTTCCGCTTCGCCGGTGCCGACAAGGCAGCACCTTCGGCCTATCTGCAGGCGGCGCTCCATGCCGGCGAATTGCCTGGCGTCGTCGCCATCGATGCATTGATGCCGATGCTGAACAAAGCCGAGGCCGAAGATCGCATCAAGGGCAACATCACCATCGTGCCCTGGGCCAACCCGATCGGCCGCGCGCAATATCATTTCGGCGAGCACCAGGGCCGCTTTCATCTGGGCACCCGCACCAACTTCAACCGCGGCTTTCCGCTGCTTGCCGCGCCCGACACCAGGCTTTTGCCGGACGCCTCTTTTGGCGGCGCCGACCAGCGGCTGAAGTCGCGGCTGATGCAGCTTTCGCTGGGCCACGACATCGTGCTCGACCTGCATTGCGACGATGAGGGCCTTGCCTATCTCTACGTCCACACCAGCCTGTGGCCTGAAATGGCCGATTGCGCCGCCGCCATGGGCGTCGATGCCGTGGTGCTGTGGAGCGAGGACACCGACGGCACCTTCGAAGGCGCTTCGATCATGCCCTACCAGAACGCATCAGCCGACGTGGCGAAGTTCGACAGGCGCGTCGCCACCACCGCCGAATACCGCGGCATCCTCGATGTCGATGGCGCGCTTGCCTCGGCCGACGCGGCAGGCCTCTACCGGCTGCTGGCGGCGCGCGGCGTGATATCCGACGACG
>NZ_JAPYKP010000321.1:0-946 GCF_037179725.1 Mesorhizobium sp. Cs1321R2N1
CCCTGCAACCGGCGGCCGTCAGCGGCCTCGACGATGCCGATCTGCGCCAGGCGGCGGGCAAGTTGTGCCGGCGCGCGAACCACGCTGGCAAGGCTCTTGATCCCTTCCGGAAGCGCGGCGTCGCCGGGCTGGATTTCGCTTTCGCCCCAATGCGCCGGTGCGCTACGGTCGAGCGGCACGTCCAGGTCTTCGCCCAAGGCCGCGCCCAGGGCCGTCTCGAAGCCGCGCTCGACGCTGATCTGCTCCAGCACGGAAGGGAAGAGATCGCCGCTGGCCGCGTTCAGGATCTTGGCCAGCGTACGCGCTTCGGTCTCGATCCCGGCCAGCTCCGCCCTGGCGTCCTGAAGCGGGGGCCTAGCGGCACTTTCGGCGCCACGAGCGTCGATGACCGACTGCTCGGCCTGCGCCACCGAGGCCTCGGACTCTTCCAGCAATGCCATCGCCTGTTCGACCAGGATCCGTTTCTCGGCCGGATCGGGCAGGCCGGCCACCTTGGCGAGGATGTCCGATAACTCCCGATCGACATCGGCGAGCTGACGGGCGAAGCGATCGCGCCGCTCGGCGGTTTCGCGCAAAGTCCGTTCGATCTGATGGCGCGAGGCGGCGGCCTCGGCGCGCTCGGCGGTCAGCGCGGCGAGCTTGGCTTCGCTTTGCGCAAGCGTCGAGGCGGCTTGTTCGAATGCCGCGCGGGTAGTGGCCTCTCGCTCCGCGGCGCCGGAGTTTTCGGAGTTCAGCGCGGCCTCTTCCGCGCGCAGGTGCTCGAGTACGTCGGCATTGTCGCGCACCATCCGCTCTTCGCGGGCGATGTCACCGTCGAGTTGCTGCAACCGGCGCTCGAGTTCGGCCTGACGGGTGCGGATGCGGCCGGCTTCTTCCTCGATCTGCGACCTGGCGATCGACAGCCGCTGGAAGGCCGCGGCAGCCGCGGCTTCCGCGTCGCGCAGGT
>NZ_JAPYKP010000322.1:0-868 GCF_037179725.1 Mesorhizobium sp. Cs1321R2N1
CTTGTTGAAGAAGCCCGTCATGCTCTGCCGCTGCCGGAGGACGCTCAATGCGAGCGCGACGCACGGCCCGTAACCGCTACCTCAACCGCAGGCGCCCTCCCGCGCAGCGGGTTCGTTCTACGGCCCCCAAGTCATATGGCTGCTATGCGCCTGATTTCAGTCGCCCGCATTCCAAGTCATGGTCTCCAAAGGCGGTCATTGCGATGACAAACTCTAAGTCCCCCTCGCGCCAGAAGCAGAAGCAGCCGGCCCAAGAGCTCACCTCATAATGCAAGGAATTGCCAGAGCGCTTCGGGCGATCCCGTAGTGAGCAATCCGACTAAAAGCGCGATTACGGCGAGGAGTTGGAGCAGGACGATGCCAACGAGCGTGGAGCGGAACGGCTCCTTGCGCGTCTTGTGTCGGATCGTTTGCTGCGCGATCACAGTTCCGATGCTGCCGCCGATTATAGCAAGGGTCAGAAGCGTCGACTCGGGAATGCGTTGTAAACTGTTTTTGGCCCTAGCCTTGTCGAATGCCATAGCGGCGTACGCCAGCAAGTTTACCGCTGAGACGTAGCCGATGACACCGATTGCGAACTGCCCCGACATGGCCCCCCCTGACTTCGGGATAGTATAACCGAAGCCCGTTAATCCAACGCGAATGAGAGCGGGTCCAGCGGGTTTTCTGAAATCTCAGTCGTTGGTGTCCCCCAAAAGGCGGCTCTCGACACTCGGGATCCAAAAGCCGTCATTCCGATTCCGTGAAGAGTTTCGGGCGCCGGCACGCGTACGAAAGTCCCCGAGGAAGGAACCCGCGGGCCACAGGCGATGGCTATGGGGATTTCAGATTCCGGCTGATGTCAGCGGTGGCGCGACCGTCTCCGGAA
>NZ_JAPYKP010000323.1:0-864 GCF_037179725.1 Mesorhizobium sp. Cs1321R2N1
CTAGGGCGTAGTGACGATTTAACGGGTTGGGATTCCCAAGGAAGGGCAAATCAGATTCAACGCTGATTTTTGGAGGTCAGCGATGGACTGCGATGCGCTTCGAGAGGATCAGTGGGAACGGATCAAGGGCTTTGTGCCTGGCGGTACGAAGGGCAAGCGCGGCCCGCGCACCGACAACCGGAAGTTCCTTGATGCCCTGCTGTGGATGGCCCGCTCGGGTGGGCGCTGGCGTGATCTACCCGAGCGGCTCGGCGACTATCGGTCCGTGAAGCGGCGCTACTATCGCTGGATCGAAATGGGCGTTCTCGACGAGATGCTTATGGTTCTTGCGCGCGAAGCCGATCTGGAATGGCTGATGATCGACTCGACCATTGTGCGCGCTCATCAGCACGCCGCCGGTGCGCGCCGGTCAAAAGGGGGGCGGATGCCCAAGGTCTGGGCCGGTCTCGCGGCGGCCTGAGCACCAAAATCCATGCGGCAGGCGATGCTCTTGGGTTGCCGGTTCGCCTGATCGCAAGCCCAGGGCAGCGTAATGACATCGCCTTCGCGCATGATCTCGTCGACGGCTTCGAGACCGGCGCAGCGATCGCCGACAAGGGCTATGACGCCGACCATTTGCTTGAAAAGATCGCAGAAATAGGCGCCGACGTCGTCATCCCGCCCAAGCGCAATCGAAAGCATCGGCGTCCCTACGACGCTGATCTCTACAAGGAGCGCAACATCATCGAGCGTTTCTTCAACAAACTCAAACAGTTCCGCCGCGTCGCAACACGATACGACAAGTTGCTCGCCAACTTCATGGGCTTTGTCAAACTTGCCGCTATCGCTATCTGGCTCAGGTAGTTAAATCGTCACTACGCCCTA
>NZ_JAPYKP010000324.1:0-772 GCF_037179725.1 Mesorhizobium sp. Cs1321R2N1
CGCGGCCGCGAATGGTGCCGAAAGATGCTGAGCAAATACGAGGAGGAGCCACCGGCGCTTGAGGCTTCGACACGCGAGGCGCTGCGGGACTTTGTCGAGCGTCGCGAGCGAGAGATCCAAACATAGCCCGGCGAACCGGACAGGATAAAGAAGCAGCTTGCCGGGGCGCGAACGCCATCGGGCGTCGACTCGATTTACGGCACATATTACGCGTAAACCAGCCCGGGGGGGACCGCTCGTCTATCGAACGCTCACTGCCGGCTTCCGGACAGGCGCTGTGATGGCCAGCATCTCCAACCAACATCTCCAATGAGATGGCGAAGTAGCCTACCCACGGATAATCCTCACCTCGAGCTTCTCGACCGCATGCGGCGGGCGCTCTCAATTCCAGGGCCGCGCAGTTTCCACGACGATACGGCAACCAAGCCGCTCTTGTGCTGACCCGAAGAAGAGTCGACTCCCCCGGGTGGGCGAATATCCTGGCCAAGGCGGAGATGAAAATGAAATAGTTGTAGTAGTCTTGGACGAAAACTTGTTGCGCGGGCAAAGGAACGTTTGGGGTTTTTCCGCGATCGGCGGCCGGATACGTACATGAGGCTGGGTCGACAGGACCTCAAGTGACGTGATCCGAGTAACGAAAGCGATGGGGTTGTGTGCGTCAAGTTCTGCAAAATTGGGCGGCCATGGTGCTGGTCATGCGGCTTGGCGTAGAGCGAGCTTCTTGTGCTCGCGCAGGTCATCCATATTGATGTATCGGTTGGCCTCCATCCAG
>NZ_JAPYKP010000325.1:0-763 GCF_037179725.1 Mesorhizobium sp. Cs1321R2N1
TGGCGCAGGCCTGGGGCCGCTTCATGGCGGTGCCGGTCGGCGTCGCCTGGGCGGCGGCCGCGGTCCTGCTGGCCTTGATCGCGGTGCAGTCTCTGGTGCAGCCTGGCGGCAAGGGCGGCAATTTCGAGATCGCCGGCGCACAAGACGATCTGGCCAAATTGCCGTTCGCGCTGGTCAAATTCAAGCCGGATGCCAGGATGGCCGATATTGCCGCCTTTCTCGACGCCAACAAGCTCAAGATCATCGGCGGACCGACCGCCGACGGCGTCTTCAGGCTCGCCATTCCGGCGACGACAGCCGCCGACTATGAGAAACTGCGGGGCCTTATTGCCGCCCAGCCTTTCGCGGAGGCTGTGATCGAGGGAAGGAAACCTGTTGATGGCGGTTGAGGCGGACATTCGATTTGCGGCTATCCTGGCGGCGGCGATGACAATCGCCGCCGTGCCTGCGTCGGCGCAGAGCAACGAAGCCACTCCCGACCGGACGAAAATCGATTGCGGCAACGAGGCCAATGCGACCGTGGCCGACTGCGTCAAGGACGGCGGCGATAAGGGTGGGCCGGGTGCGGCCCAGGCCGGCGCCGTTTTTCTGCCCGCCTTGATCGTCGACCTCTTCCCCAACCCGGTCGCCCTTCCTGCACCGGTTCCGACACCACGCCCGGAGCCCGCGACAGCCCCCGCCGCGAACCAGGCAGGCCCGCCGTCCGGTGGCCCGATCATCTCGCCGACCGATCTCATCGCCGTCCAGTCGCGACGCGCCGTGA
>NZ_JAPYKP010000326.1:0-708 GCF_037179725.1 Mesorhizobium sp. Cs1321R2N1
TGCGTCGGCACGGGGCGCTGCGCAATCGGCGGCGGGGAAGCCTGAGGCTGGGCCAATTTGGAGAGCCTGTTGACGAGGTCGGTTGCGCTTGGTTTTGTCGCCGGGAGGTCTGCCTCCTGCGCCGGGTTGCCCTCTGCCTCGGCCTGGCTTGGCGCCGATGTCTCCGGCGGCTGGCTGACTGGTTTTGGCAGTTTCGCACTCTCCTCGGCCTTTGGCACCGAAGCTGCCGTTGGCGGATTGGCGGTCGGCGTCTGGGCTGGCTTAATCCCGACCCCTGGCACTTGCGGGGGATTGTTGTTAGCCTGTGATTTTGTTGCCGGCTGCTCGCCTGCAGCGTCCGCCTGGTTCTCAGCCGGTATTGCGGTCTTCGTCTTTACATCCGGCAGGGCAGGTGGCTTCACCGTTTCGACGGTGCCGGCGTTGTCGGTTTTTGACGGCTCTGGCTGAGGTTGCACCGGTGGGTGTGGCTGAGGTTTCGATGCTTCCGGTTGCGGCGCCTGGGCCACCGGCTTTGCGATCAGCGGCTTGAGTTTCTCTTCGGCCGGCGGTGGCGCCAGTATGCCACTGAAGTACAGCCCGCCGCCCAACAGGAACACCAGCGCCGCGAGGCTGCCAGCGATGGCCGGCATCCGAGACGACTTTCGCGGCGGCATGGTCGTGCTGGCCGGCGCGGGCGTTGGCGCGGACCTTGGTTGCGACAGATGGGCC
>NZ_JAPYKP010000327.1:0-691 GCF_037179725.1 Mesorhizobium sp. Cs1321R2N1
GTGACTGGAGTTCAGACGTGTGCTCTTCCGCGCGCCTGGCGGCGGATGCGGTATCCGGCATCGCGTCCGTATCGGACGGCATGGCCATGACGGTCCGCGCCGTCATGTCGTCCTTGCTTGCCGGCGCGGATTGTTCGGCCTGCCTGACGGCAGGGGCCGGCGCGATATCTGTCGCCGCCGGCTGGACTTCGGTCTTCGGCTGGCTGGCGGTATCGACAGATGCCGTCTTCACCGGCTGCGAGGCGACGATCGGGGCCGTGTCGTTATTTGCCACCTGGGCGGGATCCGAAAGAAACGCCTTGCCGAGCTGCAGGCCGGCAAGCGCCAGCATGATCGCTGCCGCAGCCATTAGGATCGGCTTGCGCCGCGCCTTGAGCAGATCGCCTATCCTGAGCGCCTTGACCGGGCCTTTCATCGTCGACTGGCGCTTCAGGGCGTCGGCTTCGGCCGCGGCCGCCTGCGCCGCGCGCCGGGCAGCGGCGATGAAATCCGATTTCGCCGCGTCCCTGTCGCCGGGCTTTGCCGGTTGTCCGCGCTCGTCGCGCACGCGCTTCATGATGGCATTGAGGTCGGGCGCGCCGGAGCCGGGCTCCAGCGGGCGGTTGGCGACTTTCGGGTCGAGCGGCTCGTCGAGATCGACACTCGGGATATCGGCGCTCGGCGCCGAGCCGGCCAGCGGCGGAACATCCGA
>NZ_JAPYKP010000328.1:0-674 GCF_037179725.1 Mesorhizobium sp. Cs1321R2N1
GCCAAGGCCGGCAATGTCGGGGTTGGCACCAGTGTGGGCGTCGGCCAGAACGGGGCGTCAATCGGTATTGGCGCGAGCGTCGGCAGCGTAGGAGCCGACGCCGGAGTTTCGGTCGGGACAGGCGACGGCTCTGTAGGCGCAAGCGTTGGAGCCAGCGGCCAACTCAGTGGGCAAGGCGCCTCGTCCGAAAGTACTCCAGCAGGCGCTCCGCCAGGCAATACCCTTGGTCATCCCGCCGCCACGACCGCCCCGGTCGCAGGCGTGCCACACATCTCCCTGCCACGCATCCTGCGGCCTTACGGCGAGGGTGGTCGCTCATCGGCCGTGACGGCAATCGAAGCAATACCGGGCACGCCGGGTGCAATTGTTCGCGCCTGCCGTGAGGCGATTGCGTCGGCCGCCTCCCCGTTTGGCGTCGTGAGTATACGTGCGACGAGCGCAGGTTCCGTACGCCGTCTGAGCCGAGGCGCGGTCTCGGCCCCGATAGCAGTTCGCATACATTATAAAAGGCAAGGTGGCCCCGAGATCCGGCAGGCGCGGATCAGATGCCACCTGGACGCAACGGGTAAAGTGATCAGGCTGACATAGGGGTTCTGCCTTGTGCTCCGCTTGCACCTACGGCGACAGAGTTCGCCGATATTGAGACCTCGGACCGACGCCCCGGCTTGATGCGC
>NZ_JAPYKP010000329.1:0-672 GCF_037179725.1 Mesorhizobium sp. Cs1321R2N1
CTATCAGTTGGCCGACTTCGCCTTTGCTATCAGCGCGTCCCATTCGGTCTGGTGCTTAGAAATCCATTCTTTCGCGATAGTTTCGACTTTGTCTGCGCTATTCTCGCCGGAATTTACACGATACGCTGCAGCATCCAGGTCCGCTATCGACATCCGCAAGCCATTTAGAAACGTCCACGCCTTGGGATTTTCCTTAGCGAATTGTTTATTGACCAGGATATAGTTGTCGTTGAATGCAAAGCCCGAGTCTCGCCCATCTTCCCACTTGGTATTTGCATTCTTCACGTCGGGGAGAGATGAAAACGGAACGTTCAGAAACACTACGTCTTTGCCTGGAACCAGAACCGCACTTGTCCATTCGGGTTCCCAAGCCGTGTAAAAAATCGATTTTCCATGCTTGTAGTTCTCAATCGCATTGGCCATCAACGCAAAATACTCACCTTTCTCGACGTTGATGTGGTCGCGCAAGCCGTAACTATCCATGTGGTGCTCGATGACGGCCTCACAGCCCCAACCAGGGTTACATCCGATAAGATTGGCCTTGCCGTCGCCGTCGGTATCAAACAAGGCTGCTATTGCCGGATTCTTCATCTGGTCGAGCGAGGTGATGCCATGTGCATCGGCAGTGGCTTTGTCTATGAAATAGCCCTGCATGGCTTTGGTATACAGGGG
>NZ_JAPYKP010000330.1:0-660 GCF_037179725.1 Mesorhizobium sp. Cs1321R2N1
ATGGTCGGAGTTCGCATAAGCCACGGCATATGCCCACTCCCTGAGTGCGGTCTGGATGAACCGCTCGGCCTTGCCGTTAGTCTTGGGGGTATAGGGCTTGGTCCTGACATGCTTGAGGCCGAGATCGCGGCAAGCCTTGGCGAAAGCCCTTGATCTGTAGCAGGAGCCGTTGTCGGTCATGACGCGCGTTACGGTGACGCCGAGGCTTGCATAATAGGCGACCGCCGCCTT
Source organism: Mesorhizobium sp. Cs1321R2N1 (assembly GCF_037179725.1). NCBI lineage: Bacteria > Pseudomonadati > Pseudomonadota > Alphaproteobacteria > Hyphomicrobiales > Phyllobacteriaceae > Mesorhizobium > Mesorhizobium sp. Cs1321R2N1. Next base: position 232 of record NZ_JAPYKP010000330.1, read on the forward strand.
GAGGAAGGCGACGGCGCTTTCCTTCTTCTCGTCGGGCAGGATTTGCGAGAAGGCGATGCGAGAGGCGTCGTCGATGCAGACATGGACGAACTCCCAGCCGGCGCCGCGCGATTTGCCCTTTTGCGGATCACCGGTGATGCGGTGCCCGACCTGGCTGAAGCGGCCGAGCTTCTTGATGTCGATGTGGATCATCTCGCCGGGGTGCTCGCGCTCGTAGCGCCGGATCGGTTCGGCAGGTTCAATGTCCTTCAGCCGCGACAGCCCGGCGCGCTTCAGCACCCGACTGACAGTGGCGGACGACACACCCACCTCCATGGCGATGTGCTTGCCGGTCAGCCGCCTTCGGCGCAATGCCACGATGCGCTCGGCCACCGCCTGTTCGGTCATGCCCGGCATGGCATGGGGCCGGGATGAGCGGTCGACCATGCC
>NZ_JAPYKP010000331.1:0-642 GCF_037179725.1 Mesorhizobium sp. Cs1321R2N1
AATTCCAAGGCGTCTTCAACATCACTGGTCAACCCTCGGTCTCGCTGCCTCTCTTCCAGGCTAGTGACGGCCTGCCCATCGGCATTCAGATCGTCGCTCGCTTCGGCGACGAGGCGACCCTGGTTCGTGTTGCCCGCGACCTGGAGCAGGCTCTTCCCTGGTCGACAAGGCGTCCACCAGTCTTTGCAGGGCGGTAAAAGAGGCCGGGGGCGAGCGGGCGCCCGGTTCCCTCAACCATCGACACGGCGTCGACGGGGTTACATCCCGATCGCAAATCCCGTTGGGATCGAGGACAGCCGGTTCCTGATTGCACACCCAATCAGACTTGGAGGACACTGCACGCGAATCGATCCGCCAGTTGGCTGCGGACATCGTCTTCGATGCGGTACGCGTCGCAGCGCCTTGGTCGCACGGAGCCTCACGCAGATGTTTCTGGCAGCTTCATGTCCCGCCGGATCGTTTGTTATTTAGGTCCGGCAAATGACCTCCTCAGAGCGTTCTGTTCGACCATCGCTGGTAGTGTGCTGAGAGTTCTGCAAATTCGCTGAGAGAGGGCGGTCATGGCAGGCTGGTGATGTTCAACGTCACCTGATTCCCGCGAAGGAACGCCACCATGACCAAGATTGAGAGTAAGACCGCCAG
>NZ_JAPYKP010000332.1:0-584 GCF_037179725.1 Mesorhizobium sp. Cs1321R2N1
CGGATTTCCTGGCCAGCATGACCGATGTGCAGACGCCCGCCGATGTCGCCAGCGCCGTGGTCGCGCTCGCTGCCGGCAAGATGCAGGGCACCGCCTTCACGGTGAACGGCAGCGGCCTTGCGGCGGCGGCGTGAGGCGCGCAGGATGACCCGAAATCATCATGGCGAGCTCGAAATGACAGACGCTCCTGCCGGGCCATCGGGCCGGCCGGTCCTCGACCGGCCCGCTTTCGAGCGCCTGACCATCACCCACCGCCGCGAACTCAAGCTGCACTGCTACCGCATGATGGGCTCGCTCCACGAGGCCGACGACCTCGTCCAGGACACTTTCCTGAAAGCATGGCGCGGCCGCTCGCAATTCGACGGCCACGGCTCGCCGCGTGGCTGGCTCTACGCCATTGCCACCAACAGCTGCCTCAACGCGATCAAGGCAAGGTCGTCGACGCGCCGCATTCTCGAAGAGCCGGCACGGCCGCCGACCGAAGGCCGCGCCGCTGCTGGCCCAGCCGCCGAACTGACCTGGCTGGAGCCCTATCCCGACGCCGAGCTGCCGGATCCCGCCGACGGCGAACCGGGCCCCGAAGC
>NZ_JAPYKP010000333.1:0-571 GCF_037179725.1 Mesorhizobium sp. Cs1321R2N1
GAACGGTCGTTTGTCGAAGGCGGCAAGCGTCGGCGCGTCGATGTAAAAAGGCGTGCCGAATGTGTGCAGCAGCCGGTCGACGGCCATCGATCGGCCCGGCGTCAGCGGCACTTTGGCGGCCGCGATCGGCCCCAGCGCCGCGTCGTCCACCGCGGCCTCGCGAAAGAAGATATAGGAGCGGTTCTGCCACAGGATCTCGTCGACCCGCTCCGGATGCGCCTTGAACCAGCCGCGGATCGACTGCATCGTCACCTCGGCGAGCGGAATTTCGCCCAGCTCGCTTAGGATTTTGCCCGGCCCGGTGAAACGCTGGCCGGATTTGGCGGCGTAGGTGACGCGGCAAAGCCGGCCATCGGTCATGGCAAGCCGCGCCGCGCCTTGCACATGGATGAAAAAGGCGTCGACCTTGTCGGCCAGCCAGGCGATCTCCAGCCCCTGGCCGGCGAGCGCGCCGCGCTCGATCGCGCCACGGTCGGGATATTCGGCCAGCCCGTCGGCGGTCCGGCGGGCGAAGGCGAGATAAGGATCCATTCCGGCGGGCCGATTGGCATCGTTGACATCGACGAGGTCG
>NZ_JAPYKP010000334.1:0-535 GCF_037179725.1 Mesorhizobium sp. Cs1321R2N1
ACCTGGACGACATCGTATAAAGGGAGCGAGCATCCTGAATGCGGCATGCCCACGGCCGGGATGACGGCGCACTAAGTATCGCGTTCAGGGCGCCGCGCCGAAGAACAGCAGCCGCGTCAAGAGAACGTAGGTCGAATCAGACACCATCATCCCAACGAAAACCAGGACGAGTAGGGGCGGCAGCAAAATCGCGTAGATCAGTGCGAGGCGCTCACAGGCCATGTGCCTGAACACGGCGACGATGAGGCCGGCATTGAGCACCATGAACATCAGGATCAGCGACCAGCGCAGATAACCTTGAAGGCCGAGATAGTCGACCAGATAGGAAAAGGTGCTGAGGACGAAAAGCAGACCCCAGACCAGAAGGTAGAGCTTGATCGGGTGGTGCTGCTGCTGCGCGGCATGCGCCTCTACCGGAGCCATGATGCCCTCCTCACCAAAGATAGAAGAATGCAAAGATGAAGACCCAGACCAGATCGACGAAGTGCCAGTAGAGCCCGGTGATCTCGACGATCTCGTATTGACCTTTGCGGCT
>NZ_JAPYKP010000335.1:0-530 GCF_037179725.1 Mesorhizobium sp. Cs1321R2N1
TGACACCGGCGTCTCCCCGATTTGCTTTCTCAGCGGGCTGCTATGCGTTTCCGGCATCACGAGCCGCGTCCAAGCCATCAGCAACCGGTCGAGGCCCGAAAGCAAACTCACGTCGTCTTCAACGACCCCTCGCGAAATTCTTCCGTGCTTTCGGCTGCGATATCGCAAGCACCTGCACCGATATCCAATTTCAAACGGCGATCCGACGGCGGCGATTCAATAGATCGGACGCAGTCGGAGCCAGGAAAGGCCGACGGTCACATTGATAGCTACTGAGCCCTCTACCGAAGCTGGCTGCAACGCAAATGACCGTCCCGAGCCACAGGCAAGGACGTTGACGCCGACGCCCTAGCCGAGGGAGCCGTCACCTGACGCCCCGACATATTCGCCGGCGAGAGCTCCGGAGGGCCTGCCGTCGGGGCAAACACCGCCCAGCAGTTCGCCATCGCGGCTTACTTCGACGGATGGTCGATTTGGATCGGCGGCACTTCGTGGCCCCCTTGACCTGCATCGATCAGGCGTATTCCCTG
>NZ_JAPYKP010000336.1:0-517 GCF_037179725.1 Mesorhizobium sp. Cs1321R2N1
TTCATCGCCCGGCTGCTGGACGGCGAGAAGATGGCCGTGCTTTGCCGGGAGTTCGATATCTCGCGCAAGACCGGCTACAAGATCCTCACGCGCTACAACGACAGCGGCCTGGAGGGGCTGACGGATCGATCGCGCCGGCCGTACCGCCACGCCAATCAGCTTCCGTTTCAACTCGAGAAGCTGATTGTGCGCCTCAAGCAGGACAAGCCGACATGGGGTGCGCCGAAGATACGCGAGCGGCTGGCTCGGCTCTACCCGGATGTGCACAGGCCTGCGATCTCGACGGTGCATGCGGTTCTCGACCGGCATGGCATGGTCGAGCGCCGCAAGCGAAGGCGCAACAGGGCGACGGGGACACCGCTTTCAAACGGCTATCGGCCCAATGATCTTTGGTGTGCCGATTACAAGGGCGAGTTCATGCTCGCCGACCGGCGCTATTGCTATCCGCTGACCATCACCGACTTCGCCAGCCGCTATCTCATCGCCTGCGAGGCGCTCTCGACCACGAAGGAAGCCT
>NZ_JAPYKP010000337.1:0-510 GCF_037179725.1 Mesorhizobium sp. Cs1321R2N1
AAAAACCATTGACCTGACACGCGACCTCGCTTCGGCCCGCAAGGACCTCAACGCCTTCAAGCGCTGGGTTGAGCGCTGCACCTCGCATATCGAAAACGCGGCAAAGGCACCCCCCACCGATCGCGCAGGCGCACATGCGCCCCGGCGCAGATCGCTTACCCGGAGGCAGCAGGAAGTCGGCAAGGCGGAAGTGCCCAACTCGCGGGTCGTTCGCCTGACGACGATCACGCTGCCAGACGCGCTGCTTCCGACGCGACCCCCGATTGAGGGGTTCAGTCAATGACAGCCGGGGATGGAGGATTGCGATGAGCAGATACGTCGCGGCCGTTTTCTCGATTGTAATCGCGACTCAACCTGCCATGGCTATTGAGGCAGGAGTTGGGGCCAAGGCCGGCAATGTCGGGGTTGGCACCAGTGTGGGCGTCGGCCAGAACGGGGCGTCAATCGGTATTGGCGCGAGCGTCGGCAGCGTAGGAGCCGACGCCGGAGTTTCGGTCGGGACAGGCGACG
>NZ_JAPYKP010000338.1:0-506 GCF_037179725.1 Mesorhizobium sp. Cs1321R2N1
GCGAGGGTACGACGCGGATCAAGCTTGCCTGTCACTGCGCCGTAGGCAATGCGATGAGTGACAGCACGAGTTTTACCTGTCCCGGCACCAGCTATGACGCACACTGGAACATCGAAGGTCTTCGCAACCTTAACCTGTTCAGGATCCAGTGCCGCCAGAATCGCATCTGCCGTTCGGGTTCTCACAGCGATCACCATAAGGGTCGTGACCGACAGCAACATGCCGCCGTGGCATTGTGAGTGTTCCGCACGTGTACCACAGCTGACTCGTCAACTTGTCATGACTCGCCACTAAACTGATTAATCAGTTCGGCAGAAGGCCGAGCTATCACGAGGAGGTGCGTCGATGGCCGGTGTGGTGAAGGTCTTCCATTCCTGGCGCTGCGTCAGTGACGCCGTCGTAGCAGCTTTGTCGGAGCCCACCACCGATCCATTCGTCCGGCCGATTCTGGTTGCTCCTGGCAATGCTCAGTCTCGATCTTTGCTGCAATCCCTTGCCCGCCGTCA
>NZ_JAPYKP010000339.1:0-497 GCF_037179725.1 Mesorhizobium sp. Cs1321R2N1
CGCCGGCGAGGATCTCGATCTCCAGTTCGCGTATTTCGGAGACATCACGCTGTTTTACCGGGTCGGTCGATTCAACGGTCGCCGTCCGCAAGGGGATGTTGACGGTTGTACCCGAATGATCCTTGGCCCTACGCGCCAAATTGCGTAGTACAGGCATACCAAGCTCTCCGGCACCAATGACCAGGATCGACTGTCCTTCTGTCGTTTGCGTGGAGTGGCATTTTGCAAATCCTTTCTAATCTCACCGTTCGTGTGAACGAGTAGATGGCATCGCTCGGAAAGGATCGTAATAGGGTACACAGGTGATACCATAGGGCAGAAAGATGACAAGAGACGAAATCCTGAGCTATTCTCAAGCTGTCTGCGATGGCCTCCGCGAAGATGAGGACGGGGTAAGACGCGAAGTTCTGACCCATGCAGGGAACAGATGGTCGCTGGGCGTCATACACACCTTGGGCGTCTATGGCAGACTGCGCCATGCGGATATCGGACGAAGA
>NZ_JAPYKP010000340.1:0-495 GCF_037179725.1 Mesorhizobium sp. Cs1321R2N1
TTTCTTGCCTACAAGGGACAATTTGTCTCGCGCTTCACCAACCTGATCGAGCAACTCTTCGCTTGGCGACTTCTCGACCTGCAACTGGAACGCTTGTCCGACATCATTCTCGCGCCTCGGGAGCCCCGGATCGACCATGGTGGGTACGAGGGGCCAGTCGAAGGGCATGTCGAATGTCGTAATCTGAGCCTCTATTACGCTTTTGGCGAACCATTCGTGCGCGGGGGGCTCAACCTGGCGATCAGGCCAGGTGAGTGCGTGGCGATCGTGGACGCATCCGGATGTGGCAAGTCCACCTTAGCCAAGCTTCTGACCGGCCTCTACGAACCAAGCGGCGGTGAGGTGCTGATCGACGGGCGTCCACTGAAATACTGGAGTAATCGGTCAATAAGGGCTCAGATCAGCTATGTGTCACAGGACGATCAGTTGCTAGCCGGCTCTATCGCGGAGAACATCGCCTTCTTTGCCGAGACGATCGACATGGAACGTGTCCGC
>NZ_JAPYKP010000341.1:0-494 GCF_037179725.1 Mesorhizobium sp. Cs1321R2N1
ACAACCGCGCCGACGGGATATCAAGCTGTTTGTGATGGACTGCCAGGCGCTCCTTCGGGGGGGTCGTCACCTGATTCCTCATTGGCCGACGGTGACGGCGATGGGCTTGATTCGGTAAATGCCAATGGTTCGGGCGCTTTCGGTCTCGGGACCGGCGACTTTCTTGGCAATGGCCATCAGCAGCCGTTCTTCTCGGGCAGCGGCGGAACGATAAGAAAGGCCACACTTTCAAACGGCACGTGGCAGCCAAGCGGAGCATCGTTCGCAATCGGCTGTCCTTGGACATCTTACTCGGGCGACGGTACTTGTGTGGTCGCCGACATCAATGGCGACGGTGCCTCGGACATCTTCCGCTTTGATGGTGTTTACGACATCATTGGCCTTTGGCTTTCGACCGGGTCTGGTTTCAAGAGCTACACGGTTTCTCCGATGGCTGGCACCTCGGCGGTCGTCCGCGACTTCGACAACAGTGGCAAGGCCTCCGTCATCACCAT
>NZ_JAPYKP010000342.1:0-485 GCF_037179725.1 Mesorhizobium sp. Cs1321R2N1
GCCGCAGATCTGGGGCACGATCGCCGTCGTCTGGACCACCATCACGATCCTGGTGCTCAAGGTTTTCGACATCGTTCTGGCGATGACGAACGGGCAATGGCAGAGCCAGGTGCTTGCCAACCTCATGTTCGACTGGATGTTCCGCGGCGGCGGGGACTTCGGCCGCGGCGCGTCGATTGCCGTGGTGATCATGATTCTCGTCGTCCCGATCATGATCTGGAACATCCGCAACGCGGCCAAGGAAATGAGGAGCCACTGAGATGAAACCAGCCACGCGCTCCCCGCTGATGTGGGCGGTCCACCTCTCGGTGCTTCTGCTCGTTGCTGTCTGGACGATGCCGACCGCCGGCCTGTTGATCTCAGCGCTGCGCGACAAGGACCAACTCGCCGTTTCCGGATGGTGGACGGCCCTTGCCACTTCGTCGCGCAATGACGTCGCGCGGGCTCCGGCGGCCGACAGCCAGGTCGAACGGGACGGCAAGTTC
>NZ_JAPYKP010000343.1:0-484 GCF_037179725.1 Mesorhizobium sp. Cs1321R2N1
GCGCCCGGCTGCTTCCAGCAGGTTCTCGTGACCGAGTACGCGCCCGGCACCGGGATCGGCTGGCATAAGGATCGCTCCGTTTTTGGCGATGTTGCCAGCATTTCGCTGCTGTCTTCCTGTATCTTCAGGCTTCGCAGGCGAACGGTTAAGTCGTTCGAGAGGAACACCCTCGTTGCCGAGCCGCGCTCCGTCTACCTTCTCCGCGGTCCGTCGCGCACCGAATGGCAGCACAGCATTCCCGGCATCGAAAGCCTGCGCTACTCGGTCACGTTTCGTAACGTGCTCGAAGAAGGTGAATACTAGTGGCGCGCGTATCTACATTGCCGAAGCGCCTCCAGCCCATGCTCGCGACGCTGACCGACGCGCCGTTCGACGATAAGTGCTGGATATTCGAGGATAAGTATGACGGATTCCGCATGGTCGCTAGAATCGACGGTGGCAAGGTCACTCTCTACAGCCGCAACGGCAAGATCATCAGCCACAG
>NZ_JAPYKP010000344.1:0-483 GCF_037179725.1 Mesorhizobium sp. Cs1321R2N1
CTCGACTATAATCCGGTGAACATCGGCGACGCGATCCACGGCGGCGGCACGCGGCCGACCGAACATAGCTACGCGATGGAGCATTTCGCCAAGCGCCCGACCAAGCCCGATTTCCAAAGGGTGATGGACGGCCTTGGCGAGCCGACGACCTATTCCGCCGTGTTCGCGACACGCGAGGATGCGGAGGCATTCGTCCAGCGCATCGTCGAGGAGGACCTCGGCCTCAGCATCAACATCTCCTCCTCGATCGAGAATGCGATGAACTGCTGCAAGGCGGCCGGCATCACGCGGCACAGCGTCGGATATTCGCTCGGCTTCGAGGGCATCCAGGACAATGCGCCGAACCGCCACGTGCTCGCCCTGTCGACCATGTGCGGCCACGGCATGATCAGCCAGTCGCTCGCCAAGAAGATGATCGACATGGTCAAGGAGAACCGCGCCTCGCCCGACAAGGTGACGGCGGCGCTGAGCCGCTTCTGCTCG
>NZ_JAPYKP010000345.1:0-479 GCF_037179725.1 Mesorhizobium sp. Cs1321R2N1
CTTTGCCAACCGGCTGCAATGCGTTTTTCGGATTGCGCGACATGGCTTTGCGAAAGCCAGTCCAGAAACTGGCTGCTGCCTACTTAATTGCCGATCAATAGGTGCTCAATTCGGAACCAATTGAGAGCCAGCTGCCACCAGGAATGGCGGAGCTATTTTCCCTTCCCTCGCCAATCCTCCACCAGCGAAAAAAGAAACGATCCTGACCACGTCAGCAGCAACAGCCCGTTCAGCGGTGCTATAGACGTGACAAGCCGCATTTCACCGATCGGTATCACATTGTTGTAGCCGAGAGAGGCGTAAGCCTCTGCTGCATAGTAAAAATAGTCCATGTTCGACGGAAAGGCCTTTCCATCGAAATCACCGAGAGCAAGGGTCCGGTCCGCGAGGTGAAATATAGCGGCATAGATCCCGATCTCCAGAAGATGAAGACCGACCAAGCCACAGATGACGAAAAGCAGCGCGGGGTAAGCGCCGGC
>NZ_JAPYKP010000346.1:0-465 GCF_037179725.1 Mesorhizobium sp. Cs1321R2N1
ATCCGCCGCGCGCGACACGGAGAGCTACAGAGCCTACTCCCAGCACTCCTATGGAGCGCACTTCGCGGAAGTCGCGGTCGACAGCGATACGGGCGAGATCCGCATGCGCCGCATGCTGTCGGTGATCGGTGCGGGCCGCATCCTCAACCCCAAGACCGCACGCTCGCAGATCCTCGGCGGAATGACCTGTGGCATTGGTGCTGCACTGAGGGAGGAAACCTTGCTCGATCCCCGCTACGGCCATTTCGTCAACCACGATCTCGCCGAGTATCATGTCCCCGTCAACGGCGACGTTGCGGCGATGGAGGTCGTCTTTCTCGAGGAATTCGACGATAAGGCCAATCCGCTCGGCGCCAAGGGACTCGGCGAGCTCGGCGTCTGCGGCTCGGGTGCTGCCATCGCCAACGCCGTCTACAACGCGACCGGTGTGCGTGTGCGCGAATTCCCGATCACCCTGGACAAACT
>NZ_JAPYKP010000347.1:0-465 GCF_037179725.1 Mesorhizobium sp. Cs1321R2N1
GCCGAGATCACTTTGATTTGCGGCCGCACATATGAGCGTTAGATCATGTATTGCGCCGGTATGCCCAAACCCGCCTTCAGGCTTGAAGTCCACGGAGCCGCCGGTGTCCTTCACGCAATCCTTGGCGACCCGACGCATCCCATAACGCTAATTCGCCAGCTGATCGAGAAGCGTGTCGATTTCCCCTTTCTTTGGCGCTTCAGGCGAAGCAGGGGCGGCCTGCGGGTCGGCGGAAGCGGGTTCGGCCGCCGGCCCGGTGATCTCTGCTTCGGCCTCGCCACCGGCGTTCGAACCTGGCGGTGGCGCCGCATTATCCGTCTTGCCGGCGTCTGGCGCCACGGCGGGTTCCGGAGCCGCGGGCGGGGCTTTGGGCCGGGGCGCGGCTTTGCCCAGAAGGTCGCCGATCAGATCCGCCGCTCCCTTGCCGGAACCGTCGCCGTTCGAGCCCGTTTGACCCGGGATCAG
>NZ_JAPYKP010000348.1:0-464 GCF_037179725.1 Mesorhizobium sp. Cs1321R2N1
AAGCGATTTTGATATAGTTTGGCCTTTGTATGTTGAAGCTTTAACGCAACCACGTTTTGATGCTAAAGAGTTTGCACGCATTAAACAGGATGCGATCAATAATATTAAGCAAGCTGATTCGCAGCCAGACCACGCGATTGATCAACTGGCAAATAAAACGGCATTTGCTAATCGCGATTATGCAAAAGATCCTAATGGTACCGTAGATATCGTATCTAAATTAACTCCCGAAGAAACCAAGGCCTATTATCAATCCATATTAACCCGGTCGCGCCTGGTTATCGTGGTTGTAGCTGATTTGGATAAGGCGGTTATTGAATCAAAAGTGAAGACCATGCTTAATGGTATAAAACAAGGCGCTCCATTTGAGTTTAAGAAATCATTTTTCCGCGTATATAAAAACTCATTCAATGCCGAATCACGCGAACTGGCTACCAACTATGTAGAAGGTATTACCAGTGGTC
>NZ_JAPYKP010000349.1:0-462 GCF_037179725.1 Mesorhizobium sp. Cs1321R2N1
GGTAGTCCATCTCGTCGGCCTCGACGATGCCGGCGGTCGGGTTCTCCAGCGCCCAGACCATGCCGGCGAGCACAGCCGAGGTCACCTGCAGGCCGGTGGCGTTCTGGTAGGGGGCAAGCTTGCGCGCCTCGGCCAGCGACAGCTGCGAGCCATACCAGTAGGCGTTCTTGTCGTGGCCGTAGAGCAGCACGCCGAGCTCGTCGACGCCGTCGACCAGTTCGTTCTCGTCGAGCACGTGATGGATCGGCTGCGGCTTGCCGTCGGCGCCGAACATCGCATCCAGCGACAGCATGGCGTCGTTGCAGGGATGGTAGGCGTAGTGGCAGGTCGGGCGATACTGGACCTTGCCCTTCTTCGACCGCACGGTGAAGAAGTCGGCGATCGAGATCGACTCGTTATGCGTCACCAGCAGGCCGTATTGCGGGCCGGGCGTCGGGCACCAGCTGCGCACACGCGTGTTGG
>NZ_JAPYKP010000350.1:0-456 GCF_037179725.1 Mesorhizobium sp. Cs1321R2N1
ACAGCAGGCGTCCGATCAACGTCGACTTGCCGTCATCCACCGAACCGCAGGTCAGGAAGCGCAGCAGCGACTTCTTCTCCTGCGCGGCCAGATAATCGCGGACGCCATCCGTGGGAGCGAGGCTCTTTGCCTTGATGTGGCGCATGGTCAGAAATACCCCTCGCGCTTCAGGTTATGACTATCGGTCCTGCAAGCCCTGATGTGAAGCCCATCCGCCGCTGGGCCAAACGGGACCTGTTGCGGGTCAGCACGCTTGGGACCGCAATTGCGTCGGTAGATGTGGCTAGGTGTGGAGCCTCAACAGGTTATCCTTGGTCAGGCCCAGGCGACTGATTGGCGGTTTGGACTTTAGGCTTCCGTGCGGACGGTGCCAATTGTACCGATGCAGCCATATGGGCAACTCGGCGGCGCGATGGTCGGAGTTCGCATAAGCCACGGCATATGCCCACTCCCTGA
>NZ_JAPYKP010000351.1:0-456 GCF_037179725.1 Mesorhizobium sp. Cs1321R2N1
CAAATCCGACGACGCGAAGGTCCGGCCGCACATCATCACGGCGTGTGCCGCGCTCGGAACCATGTTCGAGGCGCTCGCAGAACGCCCGTACGCGACTGTCGTAGCGGTCCGCTATGGCGGGGCTGCTGGCTTCCGCAATGAAGGTGTGGATGCGATCGGGATCGTCGCCGGCATCCAGCGTGTAGATGACGGTCCGACGCTTCATGGTTTCTTCTACGAATGGGTCTCGTGGCGCTTACGTGCCCGTTCGGCCATTTCCTCTGGCGAAATGCCTTTGTCGGGATTTGCCTTCCACGCATCATAGGTCGGAGCGACCTCCTCGCGGAGCCAACGCTCTACCGCGGCGTCGCGCTCCTGCAGTGCGCGAAGCCCGGCGCGGATGACTTCGCTGCTGGTTGCATAGGTGCCCGAGCGGACGAGCCGGTCGATGAAGGCGGCTTGCTCCGCCGGCAGGCT
>NZ_JAPYKP010000352.1:0-451 GCF_037179725.1 Mesorhizobium sp. Cs1321R2N1
GAGACGCAGGAGCCTGACCTCACCGAAGCCCAGCCAGGTCACACGATCCGCTGCCATATTCCCTATGCGGAACTGGCAAGGCTGCAAAAGCCGAGGGCCGTGGAGCCGGCGTGATCAGAACGCTGCCGCGCCCCCCATTGGCGGCTATCCCGAAGAAAGCGACTGCCGCGTCCGACGGCTCCTTCTGAAGGACCTCGCCCAATCAGATGGGAGCGGCTTGATTGAGGCCCCATTCAGCGCATAGCTTCCTGCAGTCAGGGAGGGTGCGATGGATCTTTTCAAATTGGATAGCGGCGTGGCGTTGGTGACGGGCGCCGGCAGCGGCATTGGCCAGGCGATCGCCATCGGGCTTGCGGAAGCCGGCGCCGATGTCGCCTGTTTCGGTCATGCCTCGAACGGCGGACTTGAGCAGACGGCCGAGAAGGTCAGGGCGCTCGGCCGCAAGGCGCTG
>NZ_JAPYKP010000353.1:0-451 GCF_037179725.1 Mesorhizobium sp. Cs1321R2N1
CGTGTTTAAAGGCATTTTCAATAAATGGGAGTATGAGCAATGGCGCTATTAGTTTATTCTTCAGATCGCCGGTAACGGTAAAATTAATATCGATGCGATCTTCATAACGCAGTTTTTCCAACTTTACATATTGCTGCATCATGAGTATTTCCCGCTCAAGCGGTACTTCATCGGCGTTTCATTCATAAAGCATATACCTTAAAATATCCGATAACCCCAATATCAGCTGAGGCGATTTTGGCGACTGATCCAGACTCAACGCATACAGATTATTTAAAGTATTGAATAAGAAATGGGGATGAACCTGCGCCTTCAGAGCACTTAATTCAGCCTCTAATGAAGCCTGCTTGCGCTCGTACCACATTTTAAACAGTTTTATAGCTAATACAAAACCAATAATAAGGTTTACGCCTTTAAATGCGTTTACGAGACTTTCTATATCAAACAGTCT
>NZ_JAPYKP010000354.1:0-450 GCF_037179725.1 Mesorhizobium sp. Cs1321R2N1
GGAGTTTCCGCCGCCGTAAAGCCGCACCCCATTCTATTTGATGAGGCCGGGAAGATCCTTCAGGAACGCCGCCCGCGTTGCGACGCCCTTCGGCTCGCCGGTACGCTTGGCATCCACGACGAGCCTCGCAAAGATGATGCGGCGTCCGTCCCTCTCCGCCCAGCCGACGAACCAGCCGAGCGAGCGCTTGCCGTCTTGGCCGAGCTTGGTGCTGCCGGTCTTGCCTTGCACGGTCCAGTCCCCTGCCGCGACGGTCGGGACGATCGCCTTGGTCATCTCATGCGCTTTGGCCGACACCGGCATTTTGCCGGCGAGCATCTGGCGCAGGAACGCCGTCTGCTCGACCGGCGATATTTCGAGTGAGGAATTTATCCAGGATTGCGTGAGCCCATTGTCCTTGCCGGCATCGCCCGACACATCTTTGTTGCCATAGGCGAATTTCGACATATA
>NZ_JAPYKP010000355.1:0-449 GCF_037179725.1 Mesorhizobium sp. Cs1321R2N1
TTTAAAACAACCGTCGACCCATCAGGAAGACGAACTGATTTGGTTTCACCTTCGTGTGTGGCAATTACAGTATTTTCTGTACGCTGAAACAGCATAACATAAATTCGGATAAAGAAAAGGAGTCCGACGAAAGAAGCAGAATATTTAAAGAGGTTTGGTTTTGATATCAGTTTGATAATCAGACCTTTTGGCTTTTCTTCTTCCGCAATCTTATCCTTAATCTTCGACCATACTTCTGCCATAGCATCATTGGCCGATACCTAAGGATTAATTAACCAGCCTTCAATCAGGGTTTTAGCCGCAGAAACGGTTTCGAACTTTTCCGGATTACTGATTATCCAGGCCTCACAAAAAGCGATGGCTTTTTCATCCGGATTTTTAAGCCATTTAATAAAATAAGGATCAGCTGCAAAATCAGCTGTGCTGTATTTGGTATAGTCAATATTCAT
>NZ_JAPYKP010000356.1:0-443 GCF_037179725.1 Mesorhizobium sp. Cs1321R2N1
TTGAACGAGGGCAGGTCGTCGGCGCGCGGCATGGAGTAGTCCATGAACGAGGCCGTGACGGGCTGACCGTTGGCATCGTAGATGGCGTGCTCCAGCAGCGCCTGCCCGATGCCCTGGGCAAGGCCGCCATGGACCTGTCCCTCGACGATCATCGGGTTGATCAGCCGGCCGAAATCGTCGGCCGCGACGAAGTTGACGAAGGAGGTCTTGCCGGTGCCGGGATCGACCTCGAGCTCGCAGATATAGGCGCCGGCCGGGAAGGTGAAGTTGGAGGGGTCGAAGAAGGCGCTTTCCTTCAGGCCCGGCTCCATCCCGTCAGGCAGATTGTGCGCGGTGTAGGCCGCGAGCGCGACCATCGGGAAGGCGATCGCCTTGTCGGTACCGGCCACCTTGAACTCGCCGTTCTCGATGACGATGTCGCCCTCGGACGCTTCGAGCGCATG
>NZ_JAPYKP010000357.1:0-432 GCF_037179725.1 Mesorhizobium sp. Cs1321R2N1
CCTCCAGCCCGTCGTGGATGCGCAGTAGTCGGTGTGCATGATCGAGGTCGGCAGGAGTACGAATGACGCCCACGGCAATGAGCTTCAGGGAGGATCCTAACCCACCTTCAACGACGCCAACCCCGCACCGGGTTAAACCAGGGTCGACCCCCATGACCCTTGTAACACGCCGGTCGGGGGTCGACTTTGGAATGCTCACTCCTCCTAGTCAAGAGCTGCTGCAACCTCGGCGGTGATATCAACGTTGGAGAACACGTTCTGGACGTCGTCGAGATCTTCGAGAACATCAAGGATCCTGTAAAGCTTGCGGGCGTCCTCAAGCTCGACACGCTGGGTGAAGTCTGGCTTGAACGACACCTCAGCGGAGTCGTAATCAATACCGGCACCCTGGACGGCTTTACGGACATCAACAACAGCGCTCGGATCCGAAAT
>NZ_JAPYKP010000358.1:0-346 GCF_037179725.1 Mesorhizobium sp. Cs1321R2N1
TTTCCCTTGCCGGTGGAAGCCGCCTGGTTCGATGACTTGACCAACGTCACGCAGCAAGAGCATGCTGACGAACAGAGAGACCTTGACTGCAGGCTCCATTTCATTCCGCTCTTAGGACGTTGTCGGTCATGACGCGCGTTACGGTGACGCCGAGGCTTGCATAATAGGCGACCGCCGCCTTGAGGAAGGCGACGGCGCTTTCCTTCTTCTCGTCGGGCCGGATTTGCGAGAAGGCGATGCGAGAGGCGTCGTCGATGCAGACATGGACGAACTCCCAGCCGGCGCCGCGCGATTTGCCCTTTTGCGGATCACCGGTGATGCGGTGCCCGACCTGGCTGAAGCGGCC
>NZ_JAPYKP010000359.1:0-306 GCF_037179725.1 Mesorhizobium sp. Cs1321R2N1
ATCGGAGGGTCCGAATGAACATCCACAAGAATGCCCGTCTGACGCCGCTGCGTCGAGAGGAGATGGCGCTGTCGATTATTGAAGGCCGTCTTTCCAAAGCCGATGCGGCGCGGAGATATGGTGTGTCAGCGAAGATCGTGGCGCGTTGGGTCGAGCGCTACAAGGCGGAGGGACGGGCTGGCATGGTCGACCGCTCATCCCGGCCCCATGCCATGCCGGGCATGACCGAACAGGCGGTGGCCGAGCGCATCGTGGCATTGCGCCGAAGGCGGCTGACCGGCAAGCACATCGCCATGGAGGTGGGTG
>NZ_JAPYKP010000360.1:0-255 GCF_037179725.1 Mesorhizobium sp. Cs1321R2N1
TGATGCGCTCGATGTCGATGCCCAGGCGCAGCCACCAGACCGACAGCTTGCTGAGATTGAACAGCGCATTGGGACTTGCGAAGGGAACGCCATTGTCGGTCCTGATCGCGCTGGGCAGGCCGAACTCTTTGAAGACACTCTCGAATACGGTGAAGGCATAGGCTTCCTTCGTGGTCGAGAGCGCCTCGCAGGCGATGAGATAGCGGCTGGCGAAGTCGGTGATGGTCAGCGGATAGCAATAGCGCCGGTCGGCGA
>NZ_JAPYKP010000361.1:0-246 GCF_037179725.1 Mesorhizobium sp. Cs1321R2N1
CGATGTCGATGCCCAGGCGCAGCCACCAGACCGACAGCTTGCTGAGATTGAACAGCGCATTGGGACTTGCGAAGGGAACGCCATTGTCGGTCCTGATCGCGCTGGGCAGGCCGAACTCCTTGAAGACACTCTCGAATACGGTGAAGGCATAGGCTTCCTTCGTGGTCGAGAGCGCCTCGCAGGCGATGAGATAGCGGCTGGCGAAGTCGGTGATGGTCAGCGGATAGCAATAGCGCCGGTCGGCGA
>NZ_JAPYKP010000362.1:0-245 GCF_037179725.1 Mesorhizobium sp. Cs1321R2N1
CGCCGAGTTGCCCATATGGCTGCATCGGTACAATTGGCACCGTCCGCACGGAAGCCTAAAGTCCAAACCGCCAATCAGCCGCCTGGGCCTGACCAAGGACAACCTGTTGAGGCTCCACACCTAGGGCGTAGTGACGATTTAACTACCTGAGCCAGATAGCGATAGCGGCAAGTTTGACAAAGCCCATGAAGTTGGCGAGCAACTTGTCGTATCGTGTTGCGACGCGGCGGAACTGTTTGAGTTTG
>NZ_JAPYKP010000363.1:0-237 GCF_037179725.1 Mesorhizobium sp. Cs1321R2N1
CACCCACCTCCATGGCGATGTGCTTGCCGGTCAGCCGCCTTCGGCGCAATGCCACGATGCGCTCGGCCACCGCCTGTTCGGTCATGCCCGGCATGGCATGGGGCCGGGATGAGCGGTCGACCATGCCGGCCCGTCCCTCCGCCTTGTAGCGCTCGACCCAACGCGCCACGATCTTCGCTGACACACCATATCTCCGCGCCGCATCGGCTTTGGAAAGACGGCCTTCAATAATCGACA